>JABFSR010000262.1 GCA_013140495.1 Verrucomicrobiota bacterium | reverse complement strand
GATAGGCACTGCGGACTTTGGGGTCTTGCCGGAGTGCGGCGGACTCGTCGTGCAAAATTATTTTCCCCGTCTCAAGCACGTAACCGTAGTGGGAAATCTCCAGCGCCAGATTCGCATTCTGTTCGACGAGCAGGATGGTGATCCCGTGGGTGCGGTTGATCTCGACGATCTTCTCGAAAATCGTTTTCACCAGCAACGGCGCGATGCCGAGTGATGGCTCGTCCATCATCAGGAACTTCGGTTTGCTCATCAGCGCGCGACCGATGGCGAGCATCTGCTGTTCGCCGCCACTCAGTGTTCCAGCAACCTGCTTCTCGCGCTCCTTCAAGCGTGGAAACGTTTTGAAGACGAGTCCGAGTTCGCTCTGGATGATGTTTTTGTCCCTCTGAAGAAAGGCCCCCATCATCAGGTTTTCGTGAACTGTCAGGTTTGCAAAAATCATCCGTCCCTCTGGCACATGGCAAAGACCAAGCCTGACGATCTGATGCGCCGGCAGGCTGGAAATCTCCCTGCCGTCGTAAATGATTTCGCCGGACTGCGGCTTCACCAAACCGGAAATGGCGCGCAAGGTCGTGCTTTTGCCCGCGCCGTTTCCGCCGATCAAGGTCACAATGCTGCCCCGCTTTACAGACAAGGAAATGCCATGCAGCGCCTTGATTGCGCCGTAGCTGACTGCGAGATGTTTTATCTCAAGCATGAATGTGACAACGAAGACGCAAAAGCGCGAAGAAAGGTTTTCCCTCCCAGTCAGGACTTTGTGTCTTTGTGCCTTTGTTGTTCATTTATTCTCCTAGATACGCTTCAATTACCTTCGGATTCGCCCGCACCTCCGTCGGAGTTCCCTCGGCAATCTTCACGCCGTAATCCAAAACTGCGATTCGCTCGCAGATGCCCATGACAACCTGCATGTCGTGTTCAACCAAAAGGACTGCGATCTGAAATTTGTCCTTGATGAAACGAATGAGCTTTGTGAGTTCCGCTTTCTCGGTGGGATTCATTCCGGCGGCGGGTTCGTCGAGCAACAACAGCTTGGGTTTCGTAGCGAGCGCGCGGACGATTTCCAGGCGACGTTGGTTGCCGTAGGGCAGACTCTTCGCTTCCTCGTCGCGGAACTGTCCGAGGTCAAAGATTTCCAGCAACTCCATCACCTGCTTTTCCACCGCTGCTTCTCCATCACGAAACGCCTGTCCGCGCCAGAGTGCATTGCGGATGCCGTGGTCACGATGGACTTGCACCGCGGCGCGCACGTTGTCAAACACGCTCAGGCTCGCGAAGAGCCGGATGTTCTGAAACGTCCGCGCGATACCGAGCTTCGTGAGTTGATACGGCTTCAACTGCGAGGTGGTTTGTCCGTTGAAAGTAATCGCGCCGCTCGTCGGTTGATAAACGCCGGTGATCAGATTGAACACGGTTGTCTTGCCTGCACCGTTTGGTCCAATGAGACCGACCAGTTCATTTGCACCGATCGTCAGGTCCACTTCACCCACCGCCGTCAACCCGCCGAAGCGGATCGTCACCTGGTCCAAATGTAGAAGCGGCATGCTCATGACCTGGTCTGCGACTTCTTTTGAAACGCGAAGAGGCCCTGTGGACGCAACAACATCAGCGCGATGATTAGCAGCGAATAAATGATCATCCGGTATTCTGCAAATCCGCGCAAAAATTCGGGCAGAACGGTCAGCAGCACCGCCGCGATGATGACCCCCGCCGTTCGACCCATTCCTCCGAGAATCACCATCACCACGTAATCAATGGACTTCATGAAATCAAATCCGTCCGGCTTGAGCACCTGCTTGTGATGGGCGTAAAGCGCGCCAGCGACTCCCGCAAAGAAAGCCCCGATGACAAACGCGGTGACCTTGTAGCGTGTGGGACTGATGCCCATCGCCGACGCAGCCACCTCATCATCATGCACCGCAATGAAACCCCGTCCGTAGGTGGAATTGACCAGACACGCGACCACATAAACCGTGACCGCCGCAACGCTCATGGCCCAGAACAGTGTTGTTTGTTTTGGAATACCTGTCAGTCCGGTGGCGGCGCCAAAGGTTTCAGATGTTTGAAAAACAACGCGGATGATTTCGCCGAATCCAAGCGTCACGATGGCCAGATAATCGCCGCGCAAGCGCAATGAGGGCAACCCCACAGCCAGACCCGTGATCGCCGCTGTCAGCCCGCCAAACAACATCGCCACGACGAAAAGCGCAATGCCCTGAGCGCTGTCCGGTGGAGCTGAACTGGATAATGTCAGTGTCAGCCGCGCCGCCGTAAATCCACCCACGGCCATGAATCCTGCGTGTCCGAGACTGAATTGCCCGGTGTGTCCGTTGATGAGGTTGAGGCTGACAGCCATGATGGTGCTGATGCCGACATCAATCGCGACGCCAAGGTAGTACCGGTTGAAAGACGCCGAGAAACATGAAGTCACGAATGCGACGACAATCGCCAGCAACAGCCATCGTTTTGCACCGGAGTTCATCAGACTTTTTCCGGCTGGATGCGACCCAGCAATCCGGCGGGTTTGAACAACAGGATTACAATCAAGATGGCGAAAGCGATGCCGTCGCGATAATTCGACACCCCAGGAATTCCGCCCGCGAATGTTTCCAGCAGACCCAGCAACAATCCACCCAACGCCGCACCGGGGAGATTGCCAATGCCACCTATTACCGCAGCAACGAATGCGTACAGGCCGGGCTTCATACCCATGAGCGGATCAATGCCCGGCGACCGCATCGCATAAAAAATTCCGGCAACCGCCGCGAGCGCCGAGCCAAGACCGAACGTGAAGCTGATGATGCGGTTGATGTTCACACCCATGAGCACCGCGGCTTTTTCGTTGAAGGACACCGCGCGCATCGCCATGCCGGTTCGCGTGTGTTGGATCACCAGCCATAGACCTGCGAGCAGCAGCGCGGTGAATAGCAGAATGACGACGTCGTTGCTCTGCATGGAAACCGCGCCGAAGTTGATCGTGCTTTCCGGCAGAAGTTTTGGAAACGGCTTGGTGTTCGCGCCGAACACGGCCTTATGCTGCCCGGTGAATTCGATGAAAAGCGAGACGCCAATGGCTGTGATCAGCACGGTAAGCTTGGGTCGCTGTCGCAACGGCCGGTAAGCCAGAAATTCAATGAGCATCCCAATCACCGCACAGATCGCAGCCGCGATCACGACGATGAAAATGGCGGAGAAAACCGAAGCGCCAGTTCCCGCACTCTGCACAACTGGAGCCAGAAAGTAGGCGGCAAACGCGCCCAGCATCAGCACGTCACTGTGCGCGAAGTTGATGAAGCGCAGGACTCCATAAACCATCGTGTAGCCAAGCGCGATGAGGGCATAGATTGCACCCAGCGCGAGGCCGTTAATGAGTTGCTGGAAAAATTCGGTCATTCTGCGTCGGAAAACCGGCGCAAGAATGCCTCACGGTTCGACGGTTTCCAAGTATTTGAATTTTCCGCCTTTGACCTGAAGGATGACAGCAGCCTTGGATGCGTCACGCTGGGCGTTGATGGTGATGTTCCCAGTGACCGCCTTGAAATCCTTCGTGGTGGCAAGCGCGTCCCGGACCCTTGTGCCGTCGGTTGTGGCGGCGCGCTTGATGGCGTCAGCAAGAACCAGCGCGGAATCGTAGGCGCATGCGGCAAGCGCATCCGGGTTCTTTCCGCTCCAACGCTTGCGATAGTTATCAACAAATCGTTTGCTCAGATCGCTGCCAACATCTGGATGGTAGTGGGTGGAGAAGTAATGACCTTCGACCGCATCCTTGCCGATCTCCGTCAGCTTTTCAGATTCCCAGCCATCACCGCCAAGCAGCGGAACGTTCAAGCCAAGCTGCCTGGCTTGTATCGCGATAAGAGCTGCGTCGGTGTAATAACCGGGGACAAAAACAGCGTCGGGATTCGCGGCTTTGATGGCGGTCAGCTGCGCCTTGAAATCCTTGTCGCCTCCGTTGAAATCGAGTTCAGCAACAATTTGACCACCATTCTTGACAAACTGCTCCTTGAAAAATTTCGCCAGACCTTTGCTGTAATCACTTTTAACATCGGTGAAGACTGCAACCTTGCCTGCCTTGAGAGATTTGCTGGCGAAGTTGGCCATGACCGTTCCCTGGAACGGATCAATGAAGCAGACGCGGAAAATGAAATCCCCGGTCTCCGTCACTTTTGGATTCGTGGACGAAGGCGAAATCATGGGAATTTTGCTTTGCTGACAAATCGGGGCAGCCTCAAGCGAGCGGGTGGAAGCAACTTCGCCAAGAATGGCCACCGCGCCGTCACGGGAGACGAGCTTGTTGACCACGGTGGCGGATTCGCCGGACTTGGATTGCGTATCCTCGGTGAGCAACTGCAATTTTTTGCCGAGCACACCGCCCGCTGCATTTATTTCTTCGATGGCAAGCAGTGTTCCTTCATGCGACGACTGGCCGAACGTGGCTTCCTTGCCGGTAAGCGACGCGAACTCTCCAACCTTGATGGTGTCGCCTCCTTCTTTGCTGCAGCTGCTTGTGAAAAGCAGCCCGGTTGTCACTACCAGTATGAGAAATCGCAAAAAAAGTCGTTTCATAGTCTGTTTGGTGTTGTCTGACCGCCGGCACAATATCTACATTCAGCGAACTTTCGGAGCGTAGGAAAGCGTTCAGGCAGATTCAATCCTCAAAGAGGCAGAAGAATCAGGTCGGTGTCCGGTGCAAAGACAGGGAATGGACCGAAAGACCCATGAATATCTTTTTGACGACGGCGATTTGAGTGCCTACCGTTCGGTAAGTTGTAAACGTCTTGGGTGGTTACTTTCCAAGCCATGTGTGATTGGCAGCTACCTACGTTCTGAACGCCAGTTGATGGCGCGAATTTTCATGAAACTGAAAGTCATTGTCGGAATCATCATTGTCGTAGTTGCATTTGCCATACTCGCAGGCGTCAAGGCCGCGCAGATCGGCAAACTGGTCGAGCTCGGGAAAAATTTCCAGCTTCCGCCGGAAACCGTGTCCTCCGCCGTTGTGCATGAAGAAAAATGGCGGAACACGATGCCGGCAGTTGGCTCGATTTCCGCCGTGGAGGGCATTACGCTTTCAGCGGAGATTGCAGGCAAGGTAACCGAGATCTCATTCGAGTCCGGCGCCAAGGTTGCCAAGGATGATCTGCTCGTGCGCTTCGATACTGTTTCCGAAGAAGCCCAGCTCCGGGCGCTCCAGGCCAAGGTGGAATGGGCGCAAACCAATCTTGCACGCATCAAAAGTCTGCGCACGGAGAACACGCTGTCACAGGCGGAACTTGATCAGGCGGAGACAGAATTGAAGCAAAATCAGGCCAACGCGGATACGGTGCGGGCCATGATAGCCAAGAGAACAATCCGCGCGCCTTTTGCCGGCCAGCTCGGTATCCGGCAGGTGAACATTGGACAGTTTCTCGACATCGGCAAACCCATCGTTTCACTGCAATCGCTCTCGCCGCTTTATGCGGACACGACGCTCCCGCAGCAGGTGCTGGCAAAACTCACCACGGGTCTTGCCGTACGAGTAAGTGCCGACACGTATCCCGGCAAGTTCTTTGACGGAGTTTTGACCGCCATCAACCCTGACCTTGATCCCGTGTCACGCACGGTTCGAGTACAGGCGACGATTCAAAACACCGAACATCTTCTGCGCCCGGGCATGTTCGCACGCATCGAGTTTCTGTTTCCGGAGGAACAGACGGTTCTGGTTGTTCCTGCCACTTCCATTCTGCCCGCAGCGTACGGCGATTCGGTTTATGTGATTGAGGAAAAACCGGCGTCCACCAACAGCCCTGCGGGACTTGTAGTGCGCCAGAAATTCGTGAAGCTGGGTCGGGCAAAGGGTGATTTCGTGACCGTGGTTTCCGGTCTCAAGTCCGGCGAGAAAGTGGTCAGTTCGGGCATGTTCAAATTACGCAACGGCATGAGCGTGGTGGAGAACAACGAAATCTCCCCGAAATCTGACAAAAAGCCGAACCCCTCGGATAGCTGAAGGAAACGTCTGCCCACCCATTCATGAAATCCTTCACTGATATCTTTATCCGCAGGCCGGTGCTGGCGGTCGTGGTCAACCTGCTCATTCTTCTGGCGGGATTTCAGTCCATCCGCTCGCTGAACGTCCGCCAATATCCACGAAGCGAAAACGCCACGGTCACAGTCACGACAGCTTACGTTGGCGCAAGCGCGGAGCTTGTCCGCGGCTTCATCACGCAACCGCTTGAGCGCGCCATCGCCGCTGCGGATGGCATCGAGTATCTCCAATCCGCGAGCAAACTCGGTCTTTCCACCATCACCGCCCGGCTTAAGCTGAATTACGACGCCAACAAGGCTTTGTCCGAAATCAGTTCCAAGGTGGATCAGGTCCGCAAGGACCTGCCACCGGAAGCCGAAGTGCCGATCATCAACATCGAGTCCGCCGACACACGCTTCGCCTCGTCATACCTGAGTTTCACCTCCGAGATTCTCGAAGCAAACCAGATCACGGATTATCTTGTGCGAGTCGTTCAACCCCGGCTCGCTGCGCTCGAAGGAGTGCAACGCGCGGATATTCTCGGAGGCCGCACTTTCGCCATGCGCATCTGGCTCAAGCCTGAGCAACTCGCCGCCTATGGAATCAGCCCCAGCGAAATCCGCCGCACCCTCGCAGCCAACAATTTCCTTGGCGCGATCGGCAAGACCAAGGGTTCTTTGATCCAGGTAAACCTGACGGCCAACACTGATCTGCGAACCGTGGAGGAATTCAAGAACCTCGTGCTCCGCCAGTCCGGCGACGCCCTGGTGCGGTTGAGCGATGTGGCAGATGTGGCGCTTGGAGCTGAGGACTACGATACAGAGGTCCGCTTCACAGGCGAACGCGCGGTGTTCATGGGCATCTGGGTGCTGCCCAACGCAAACTCGCTTGATGTCATCAAACGCGTTCGCGTGGAAATGGAATCCATCCAGAAAGAACTGCCCACCGGATTGACTGGAAAAATCGCATACGACGCCACCAAATACATTGACGACGCGATTCATGAAGTGCTCAAGACGTTGTCTGAAACGCTCGTCATCGTAGCGGTGGTGATATTCCTGTTTCTCGGCTCGTTGCGATCCGTGTTGATTCCGCTCGTGGCGGTTCCTGTGTCACTCATCGGAGCGGTCTTCCTGATGCAGATTTTCGGGTTCACACTGAACCTTCTGACACTGCTGGCAATCGTCCTGTCTGTCGGCTTGGTGGTGGACGACGCCATTGTCATCGTTGAAAACGTGGAGCGACACATACGCGAAGGAAAGAAGCCACTGCACGCGGCTGTCATGGGCGCTCGCGAACTTGTCGGCCCCGTAATCGCCATGACCGTCACACTGGCGGCAGTGTATGCACCGATCGCATTTCAAGGCGGGTTGACAGGCTCGCTGTTCCGCGAATTTGCACTCACGCTGGCGGGCGCGGTGTTCATCTCGGGCATTGTCGCGCTGACTCTTTCTCCCGTGATGTCGGCCATGTTGCTTGGCGACGCAGCGCATGAGGAACACGGTTTGACCGGCAGGATCAACCACGGCTTTGACCGGCTTCGCAAGCTTTACAGCCGGGTGCTCGACATGACGCTCAATGCGAGGCCCGCTGTTTACGCCGTTTGGATAGGACTCTCCCTGCTCTCGGTTCCGCTGTTCATGATGTCAGGGAAGGAACTCGCTCCAACGGAAGACCAGGGTTTTTCGCTCGGACTCGTTGAGGCGGCAGCGGATGCCACTATTGATCAAACGACATTTTACACGGATGCGATCAACAAGGTGTTGATGAGCACTCCCGAAGCCGACCGGACATTTCAACTGACTTTCCCCGACGGCGGCATCAGTGGTTTGGTGCTCAAACCTTGGGGTGAGAGAAAACGCACCGTTTTTCAAATTGTCCCACAGGTTCAGGCCAAGGTTAACAGCATTCCCGGAGTGCGCTCAATGATGGTCATGCCGCCCGCGTTGCCGGGTGGTGGCGACTTTCCGATTGAGTTCCTCTTGTGCTCGACTGCATCACCGGAAACGATCCTCGGGTTCGCAGAACAATTGCAACAGAAGTGCGTGGAAAGCCACATGTTCGCTTTCCCGCCGATCATTGACACCAAGGTGGACCAACCCGAGGTCGAGCTCGTGCTGGATCGCGACAAGGTGGCCGCTCTCGGTCTGGACATGCAGACGATCGGCTCTGATCTTGCCACGCTCATCGGTGGAAACTTTGTGAACCGGTTCAATTTCGACGGGCGCAGCTACAAGGTCATCCCGCAGCTCAAGCGCGTCGAACGGTTGAACCCGGAGCAGTTGGAAAACAACTACGTCAAAGGCCCGGGCGGACAGCTCGTACCGCTGGCAACATTTGCCACGCTTAAAAAGAAGACCACACCCCGCTCGCTAAACCGATTCCAACAATTGAACGCGGTGAAGATTTCCGGCGTGGCGATACGTCCGATGGACGAGGCGCTGAAGTTCATGGAAACCGAGGCAGCCAAAATTCTGCCCCAGGGCTACAAGCTTGATTATACCGGTGAATCCAGACAGTTGCGCACCGAGGGTAACAAGTTTCTTCCGGCGTTCATCCTGGCGCTGACGCTGATATTTCTCGTGCTCGCCGCACAGTTCAACAGCTTCCGCGATCCCTTCATCATCCTCCTTGGCTCGGTGCCGCTGGCCATGTTCGGCGCGCTGATCTTTTCCTTCCTGAAAATGCCCGGCCAGGGCATGGCGTTTTGGACGGATGGATGGACAACCACACTCAACATTTACGCGCAGGTCGGCCTGGTCACACTGGTCGGCCTCGTGTCGAAGAACGGAATCCTCATCGTCGAGTTTGCCAACCAACTCCAGCGCGGCGGCCTCTCCAAAGTCGCGGCGGTACGTGAAGCTGCGCTGACTCGCCTGCGGCCCGTCTTGATGACCAGCGTCGCGACCGTGTGTGGTCACTTCCCTCTCACCATGGTGACTGGTGCGGGTGCGGCAGCGCGCAATTCCATCGGCATCATCGTCGTATCCGGCATGGCGATCGGCACCATCTTCACGTTGCTGGTGATTCCGGCGATTTACGTGCTGATTGCCAAACAGCATGCAAAGGAGGATCCCGGGGCAATCGGCAACGAATTCGAGTTGTCGGCGAATACTGCTGTTGCGGAGCTTGAAGCAACAAAGTGAGTAAGTTGCCGCACTTTTGCGCGACTAAAAACTGATTTTGAACAGGCCCGCGACGGGCTTGTCGAACTTGAAAACAAAAACACGATCACAACCCCATGAAACTCCTGCTTAATACCCTGGCCGCACTGGTCGCGGCTTCAATGCTGACACACACACTGACCGCCGCTGAACTGGGCGATCCTGCAGCGCCACTCATGATTTCTGACTGGATCAAGGGCAAATCCGTTGACCTCGCCGCCGTCAAAGGCAAACAGATAGTGGTCGTCGAATTCTGGGCCACCTGGTGCCCGCCATGCCGCCAGAGCATTCCCCATCTGACCGAGATGCAGAAGAAATTCAAGGACGTCATCTTCATTGGCGTCACAGATGAGGACCCCAAGAAGGTAAAATCATTTGTGGACAAGATGGGCGACAAGATGGACTACGTGGTGGCTGTGGACAAAGACAAGAAGACAAGCGCAGGCTACATGGAAGCCTATGGCATCGAAGGCATCCCCAACGCGTTCATTGTGGACAAGGAAGGCAAAGTGGTCTGGCAGGGACATCCCATGGACGGCCTGGACTCAACGCTGAAGAAAGTTGTTGCAGGCAACTACAAGGTTAAGAAGAGTCCCGCGAAGAAGTAAGCGCAAAAGCCGAGCCATAGCAGTGACGACTTGGGAAGCGCCGGTTGTCAATGGACCTGCACAATCCCGCCGTTACGGAGCTGAGAAACTCTTTTCCAGATACTCGATGCTCTTCCCTGCGATTACATCCGGCCCTTCCTCGAACTTGAAGACCTCCACGGAAACAAATCCATTGTAGTTCGCCTCCCGAAGTGCGGCGGCGATGGGCTTGAAATCCACGTCGCCAAAACCCGGACCCTTGAGGTTCTTGTCATTCGCATGGAAGTGCGCAAAGTGCGGCACAGATTCGCGGATGATTTGGGGAATGGGTTTTGTTTCCGAACTCATCGCCTTCACATCGAGAATGATTTTGAACGCGCTTGAGTTGAGCGGTTTCACAAACTCAATCGCCTCCGCAGCAGTGTTGATGAAATCCGTCTCCGATGGCGCCAAAGGCTCGAAGCAGATCGTTACACCACGATCTTCCGCCCGTTTCACTGCGTCGCGGAACGTTGTCGCGGTCCATTCCCATGCCTGTTCGTATGAAACGCCGGGCAGAAGATTCCGCTGCTTGGGCGAACCCACGACCATGATCGTCCCGCCGAGATCAGCACAACAATCCACAAGGTCCACGAAGTAATTCGCCGTGCGAGCGCGGATGATGCTGTTTGTGTGGTTCAGGTACAAGCCTTCGGGTTTCACGAGAAGCCAGTGCAGGCCGACAATGGCGATCTTGCTTCGCGCGGCCAGATCGCGGATGCGCTGGCGTTCCGTGGCGGAGATTTCGTTGACGGAATCGGCGAGAGTGAACGGCGCGATCTCCACGCCGGAGTAACCGAGACGCGCCGCGTGCGCCAGCGTGTCGTCAATTTTCCAGCCTTGATATATTTCATTGCAGATGGCGAACTTCATAGCGGCGAAGTTTTCGGATACAAACGCCAAAGTGCAAGGTGCGAATCAATGCGAATGAAAACATTTCCTCTCAAACAACGGGCATTCACGTTGATCGAATTGATGATCATCATTGTCATTGTGCTGGTCTTGGTGTTTGTCCTAATTCCAAATCTTGCCACCGCCAAGCAGCGCGCCAGAAATACTCAATGTTTGGACAACCTCAAACAAGTTGGATTGGGGTTTCGGCTATGGCCAGGCGATGGCGACAGGTATCAGATGAAGGTTCCGGTAACACAGGGAGGAGTTATGGAATCAATCGAAAGAGGAAACGTCGCCTCGGTATTTCTGGTCATGTCCAACAAGTTAAGTACACCAAAGTTGTTGTGGTGTCCGGCGTACAGGAGTAGTTGGGTTGTGGCCACATTCACCAGCGGACTCGGCAACTCAAACGTAAACTACTTTGTCGGCATTGATGCATCGGAAACCGAGCCTCAGATGTTTCTGGTGGGTGACGACAACTTCCTGATCGAAGGACAGGCAGTAAAAGCCGGCGTGGTCGCTTTGGCAACGAATACGCCCGTCGCGTGGTCAACAACGCGCCACAACAAGCAAGGCAACATCGGTCTTGCAGATGGATCTGTTCAGAGTGTTTCCAGTGCCGGGTTGCAGGCGGGATTGGTTGCGACCGGCACAAACATCGTTCGCCTTGCCTTTCCGTAATCCGTGCGTGGGAACCACGCATTTTGCGTGAGGCTCACGCATTTGGTGGGAGGTCTGGTTCAATTTCGCCCATAAAGCCGCGCGGCACCGGCAGTGCTAATAAAGTCTCACCAGATGAAAACCAAACGCACGAACCGGGAAATTGGGTTCACAATTGTCGAACTAATCGTCGTGATCATGGTGGTTGCGGTGCTGGCTGCGCTTGTTGTTCCGCAGATTGCGCGAAGGCAACGCCGCGATTCCCGCATCGGTTGCACAAACAATCTTAAGCAAGTCAGTCTGGCATTCCGACTATGGGCTGGAGACAACGCAGACAAGATGCCAATGCAGGTGAGTGTCACCAACGGTGGAGCGATGGAATGGATGGAAGCTGGCAACGTCTGGAAAATCTTCCTAGTCATGTCCAACGAACTTAGCACGCCGAAGATTCTGTTTTGTCCCCAGGATGGAAATCCAAATCGCATCCAAGCCACAGCCTTTGATCTAACAGCGCAACCTGCATATTCCGGCCCTGTTCCATTCACCAATGACAACAACGTCTCTTACTTCGTGGGTGTGGAAGCCGATGAAGTTTACCCAACCAGAATCCTGGCCGGTGACAGCAATCTGGAGATGAATCAGAAAACCGTGGCGCACGGCTTCCTGAACCTTTGGACCAATTCGCCGGTGCGTTGGGACAAGACCCGCCATGAAAAACAATGCGGCAACATCGCCCTTGCCGATGGCTCGGTGCAAAATTGCACGAAGGCACAACTGCAAAAGCTGCTGGCCGAAACTTTGATTCAAACCAACCGCCTCCTGATCCCCTGACGCCATGAAAACCAGACGACAACGCGGTTTCACAATGCTGGAGTTACTTGCAGTGATTATGGTCCTCGCGTTGGTTGCTATTGTGCTCTTTGCGCCTGAACCCCCAAGCAAAGCAAGGACAGCGCGTATCGTTTGCTTCAATAACCTCAAGCAAGTGGGGCAGGCATTTTGGTTTTGGTCAATTGACAACAACGGTCGATTTCCCATGCAGGTGGCAGCGAGTTCTGGCAATCCACTGGAAGTCATCAATGCCGGCCATATCGCGCCTACCTTCATCACCTTGTCCAATCAACTGAACACCCCGAAAGTCTTGCTATGTCCTGCAGATTTGAAGCGCAAAGCCGGCACCGACTTCTTGAAAGCTTTCGACGAAACAAACATCAGCTACTTTGTCGGGTTGGATGCAGCCCAAACCGCTCCGAACATGTTCCTGACCGGTGACGACAACATCGAATTGAACGGGAAACTGATCGGGCGTGGTCGTTCGGACATCACAACAAACTCCGTTGTGAGTTGGTCAGACGAACGGCACAAGAAACAAGGCAACGTCGGACTCGCGGACGGTTCGGTTCAAGGATTCTCAACTACCGCATTGCGCACAGCGATCCAGAACACCGGCACGAACGTCATCCGCGTCGCTTTCCCCTGACACCATGAAGACCATGCACGCTCACAGCAACCGCGCCTCTCGGAGCGACAATCATACTTTGGCAATACCTTGTGAGGACGTGAGTATTCCTTCCCATTTTGAGCCTTGATAAATCCCATTGCAGATGGCGAACTTCAGTTCATGCGAGAATCGGATTTGAAACCGCCCAGTTCCAATCGAATATCCCGACCAATTAGTCGAAGCGGCGCAGGCTTCACGTGGATCGAAGGATTAATCATCATCTCGATCATTGCGATTTTGGCCGTCATACTTTTGCCAGCGCTGATGCATGTGAAGTCAAAGCATGAGCGTATAGGTTGTGTGCCCACATTGAAACAGGTTGGTTTGGCCTTTCGGCTTTGGTCCTGGGACCATGGCGGCAGAATGCCGATGCGGACATCTTCGACCAATGGCGGGGTGATGGAATTGATCGAGGCTGGTTATGTCAAACCAGCTTTTGTCGTTATTTCAAACGAACTCACGACCCCGAAGCTCTTGTGGTGTCCGGAGGATAAGCAACGCCAGATAGCCACCAACTTTAGCACTGTGCTTGCGAGCGCAAACATAAGCTTCTTCATCGGGCTGGACGCCGACGAAACTAAACCGCAGATGTTTCTCACAGGCGATGACAACTTGTTGGTCAACGGCCAACCCGTGAAACCTGGTGTGGTCTCGTTGGCGACCAACGCACCCGTGTCGTGGTCAACAGCCCGACACAACCAACAGGGCAATATCGCCCTTGCCGACGGCTCGGTTCATACGCTTTCGTCCTCCAAACTTCGTGAATCTCTTTCGTGGGGCGGCACGAACGTCATCCGTCTCGCGTTTCCCTAAAACCTGTTGAACAATCCGGTGTTGGAGTGCGCCCGTCCTCGGGCGCAGCAGTGTAACCATTTCAGACTTACTCGAAATTTCCACGCAAGCCATCTTTCTACCGATGCTGCGCCCGGGGACGGGCGCACTCCGTCTCAATTCATTGCCGCGACCAATGCGACCTTTCAAACAGTTTCCAAGCCGGAAGGATGTAGTCCGAAATCAACAAACAGCAGAAAAGTTCATCAACAGCGAGAGAGCGGACTACGTCCGTTTGCTACGCGACTTGTTCTTGTCCCGGTGGAAGCTGAAGCTCTTGCCGCTCCGCTTGGGTCGTTCACCGCCCTTGAATGGCTTGTCTTTGATAAATTTTCGCTTCGGCTCAATCGTCTTTGGACGCGCCTTGGGCACGAGGATGATCGGGCAGCCTTCGTAGCCGAAAGCCTTCCGCAAATCTCCGGCGAGATGCTTCTTGTAGGCATCGGAGAAAAGCTCGTCACGATTCACAAAGAGCAGGAACGTGGGTGGGGCCTGCCGGACCTGTGTGGCGTAAAAGAATTTCAACCGATGCCCGGCAGCGCTCACCGGCTGGCGGCGTTCCACGGCGTCGGCAATGGTGCGATTCAGCAGCGCGGTGGGAATCTTCTGTTGCAACTGCGCCGCAACGTAGCGGACGGCTTCCAGCAGACGATCCAGATGAAAGCCTGATTTGGCCGACGTAAAAATGACCGGTGCATAATCGAGGAAAAACAACTTTTCCTGCACCCACGCACCAAACTCGCCCAGCATCGTGATCGGACCCTCATTACCTTCGTAGCGCACTTTTTGTTTGCGACGTTCGATCTCCTCCTCACGAGCCTTCAGCACCGCCTCCGAGTAAATATCCCACTTGTTCACGACAACAATGCAGGCTTTGCGGCCTTCAACAATTCGATCCGCGATCTTCTTGTCCTGCTCCAAAATGCCACCCTCGGCATCCAGCACCAGTACCGCGATGTCGCAGCGTTCAATGGATTCCTCCGAGCGCTTTACGCTGAAATATTCGATGGAATCACTCACGCTCCGCGTCTTCCGGATTCCCGCCGTATCAATCAAAAGATATTTCTGTCGCACGCCATCCGTCTCGACCTCGAAGGGCACGTCCACGGCATCGCGCGTGGTGCCGGGGATCGGGCTGACGATGACGCGTTCGGATTTGGTGAGCGCGTTGATGATGGAAGATTTGCCGACATTGGGCCGGCCAACAATGGCGAGTTTCAACGGCCCCTTCGGCTTGCGCAGAGGAAACTGCTCTCCTTCCACACCATCAGGAACGTCTGCCGGCTCTGCCTCCGTCTCAGCCGGCTCGGTTGCATCAGGTGTAAATGCGGGCAACAACCGCACCGCTTCCGTCATCAAGTTATCAATCCCTTCACCGTGAATCGCGGTCACGGGAAAAACTTTCTCAAATCCGAGTTGCAAAAACTCCAGGGCCTGCGCCTCGACGCGATGTGTGTCCACCTTGTTCACGGCCACGAGAACCGGCTTGCCGGATTTGCGAAGTCGTTGGGCCACTTCCCGATCCAACGGCACGATACCTTCCTGTACGTTGACGACCAGAATGATCACATGCGCGGATTCTATTGCGATGTCCACCTGCTCAACGGCAGCCTTGATGATGACGTCGGAAGATTTCTCCTTGCGCAGCAATCCGATGCCGCCCGTGTCCACCAGCGAGTAAGGCCGACCAAGCCACTCGGCCTCGGCGCTCACGCGGTCACGGGTCACGCCCGGCTGGTCATGCACAATGGCAATGCGTTTCCGGATGATGCGATTGAACAGGGCGGACTTGCCGACATTGGGGCGACCGACGATGGCGATTATACCTGACATTGAAACAGGATGGATGATTTCGAACCTGGGTGAAAGCGTAAACGAGGCTTGCTTTCAGCAGCAAATCTGCAAGAAAGGTGCTGCTGGACCGCGTAGTCTGGCGGCTTCACTACAAACAAACATCAACCTGACAACATAGGATCCATAATGAACGACACCACAGAAACTGCGGCAGCGGCGGGCATCGGTCTGGCCTTTATCGCGATATTCTTCCTCGTTGGCCTGGCGTGCTACCTGTTCTTCTGCTTTTGCGGAAAGAAGATTTGTGAGAAGTGCGGTGTGCAGCCGGGAATCCTCATCTGGATTCCAATCGTCCAACTGGTGCCACTGCTTGAAGCGGCGAAACTGCCGGTGTGGGTGATCGTTCTGTTCTTCATTCCGCTCGTGAACTTCATCACCGCCATCTACATGTGGTCGAAGATTTGCACCGCACGAGGCAAGAGCGGACTGCTTGTTGTCGGTGTGATCCTGTTGCCGATTGTCTTCATTCCGTATCTGGCGTTTTCGGAGTAATCACGAACGACCACAACCGAAGGCCTGGTCAAACCACTACACTGCGGTTAGCCGCCACGGTCATGCCGTAGCGTCGGCCACGCGCTGTCAGCTTCACACGGGCGCGAAAAGCATCCGAGAGCAGCGTTGCAGTCAAAGTCCGCGTCTTGCGTCCCGAAGCCAGCACGCGGCCTTGCTTCAGCACCAGCACGTGCGAAAACACCGGCATGATTTCTTCGACGTGATGTGTCACCAGCACGAGTGTCGGAGATTTTGCAGATAGACCCAGCCGCTGAATGAACTGGAGGAAATGCTCGCGCGCCGCGGGATCAAGCCCGGCGCAAGGTTCATCCAGAATCAACAGCCGCGGGTCCGCCATTAGCGCACGGGCAATCAATACCCGTTGCCGTTCACCTTGGGAAAGCACACTCCACGAACGATTCGCAAGGTATCCGCACTCGACGCTTCGCAACAACTGTTTCGCTCGAACCCGATCCTCCCTCGTCACGCGCACCCACAAATCAATCATTGCATGGCGACCGCTGATGACCGTTTCGATGGCTGGTTCCCGATCAGGCATCATCTGGCGCACGGAGGAACTCACGAGGCCGATCTGTTTGCGGAGTTCGCGCCAGTCGCAATCGCCATAGCGCTGGCCAAGCAATGAAATGTTGCCGTCGCTCGGCATCAGGTAGCCGGTCAGCGCACTGAGCAGGGACGTTTTCCCGGAACCGTTCGCGCCCAGCATCACCCAATGCTCACCAGGCTTCACGCACCAGGAGACGTTGCGAAGAATCTGAGTGTTGCCGCGACGGATGCTCAGATTCTGAATATCAAGAATCGGCGGCGCGGCCTTCATTTCAGTTTTTCAATTTCCGGCCAGAGCGGCTTCAAGTCGTCATCGCACAGCGCCATCGCCTTGATCTTCTTTTTGCCACCGATGTCGAAGGCGCGTTTGAGCCAGATGCGAGCTTCATCGAGTTGATCCAACTGGCAGGCGTAGCACGCGAGGTTGAAGGCGATGACCGGTTCGTCAGGAAACTTTTCTGCCGCAGGTTGCAGGAAGGCCAGCGCCTGTTGCAATCCGCCGCTACTCACACGACGCAGCGCATAGGCGCAGTGCAGCCAGCCGGCAGGTTCAGCAGGAACTGCCTCAATGAGATTCTGGGCGGCTATCAGCGCATCACTCCACTTCTTTGCTTCCGCACAAATCATCCAGCGCAATTCGAGCACGGCAGGATGCTTTTGGTTCGATGCAGAAATGGATGCAAGCTCGGCGATGGCTTCGTTGTGATTTCCCAGCTCATGCCAGCCGACAGCAGCGTTGAAAGCATGTCCGTCTGGTGGGAGCAGGGGTTTCATCAGGCGCGCTCGATTGTATTGTAGCCGGCGTGTGGCGACTGATTCAGACTACATTGCCAATCTCGGCGGCAAGCTCCTCGATGATCCAGTTCTTCCTGAGCGCCGACAGCGCATCAGCCGCCGCGCCATGCTGCCAGACGGCGTAGCAAAGTGTCTTCGCGGCGTCGAGTTGCGAGTGCGGTTGCGCGAGCAACCCGGCGATGTAGCCAGCGAGCACGTCACCGCTCCCTCCCTGCCCGAGCAGCGGATTGCCCGAGCCGTTCACAAAGATTTCGCCTGTGCTGCGGCCAATGAGTGTTTGATGTCCCTTGAGCACAACCCAGCAATGACCGTGTTGACGCGAAATCTCCCGCAACGCCTGCGGACGGTTCGCCTGGATCAGTTGCGGCGTGGTCCGCCGCAACCGCGCTGCCTCACCCGGATGCGGAGTGATCACGCGAATGCCTGCCTTTGTTAGATTTTCCTGTTGAATCCACTCAAGCGCTCCAGCATCCACCACGACCGGCAACAGCGAATCGCGCCACAACCTGCGAGTGAACAATTTCATGTCGTTCGGCAGATCAGGTGCGGAGAGTCCCGGGCCGATGAGATACGCGCTGAAATGTTCCGGCAGTTTTTGCGCAGACTCCCAGACCTTCACCATCACCGCCTGCATCTGTGAGGCGATGATGTGGTACGTTTGTTCGTGGGTATGCAGCGAGATCAAACCCGGCTGCGCCCGTTGTGCGCCGCGCGCCGCAAGCACCGCCGCACCGTGAAATCCAAGACTGCCCGCAATGATGGCGAGATGGCCGAACGTGCCCTTGTGACCGGATGCCGCACGCGCCGCAGGAAAGCCATCGAAGTCTTCAGGCAATATCCAGCGCAGTTCGGATTCGTTGAATGGACACGGGATCAGTCCGACGTCCATTGCAACCTCAAGTCGCCCCACGTAAGGCCACGCGGTGTGGCGCACCATGCCCTGCTTAGGTGCGCCGACGGTGAGCGTCACGGTGGCTTCAATCGCCGCGCCCCAAGGCTCGCCGGTGTCCGAATTCAATCCGCTCGGCACATCCACTGCAAGCACCGTGGCGTGAGATTCGTTCACCCGCGACACAAACCGGATCCACGCCGCGTCCAACGGACGATCAAGGCCAATGCCAAACAAACCATCCACAATCAGGGCCGGTTTGCGCGCAAGGGCGGCTTCGAGCTTTTGGAAATCCGTTTCGGGCGATGTGACATCGAGCAGTTCAACCCGGCGTTGGGGTAAATGTTCGCGCGCGGCGCGGACGTCGTCGCCGTTGTGACCCTTGCCGGCGAGCAGCAGGATGAAATCGTCCGCGCGTGTCAGCAGGCGGGCGGCGTCGGCTACTTTCTTGCCCACATGCCGGATGACCTCGGCTTCCGTGCGACCCGAAGCCCACGTGGCGTTTTCCCAATCCCGCATCTGCGGAACGCTGATGATTGGCAGCGACATTGCGAGGTCATGCTACACATTTTGTGATGGGAATGAAGGAGAAAAGACAGTGGTGGTATTGTTCGGCTGCGAAGCAATGTCCGAGACGAGTTTCGTACGGAAGCGTTCTGACCCTCACCGCCCCCGACATGTTTGACTCCGAACGCGAACGAAACTTTCACTTGAAATGTTGCAACTCATATCAAATCTGAATCAGCGTGTCGTTACGCCGATTCCGAATCAATTTCTTGGCCATGTCAGATAGCGGCGCTCGACCTCATTCAAAAGAGACAGCGAGAATGCAAACAGAATGTGCAAAAACACTATCCAAGCCACAGCCTTGGCTTGGCGATCCCTGCACCAAGCCCAAGCAAACCCGACTCCATAACAAGGGAACTGGGCGATGATAAGGCATAGAAGGAGACGGTCCGATAAAATCCATCGAGCAATCCAAAATGCGTAGGGAAACAGGCGAGATGCGGTTTTGTCCCGGCCCGTAGCGAGGTCGGGTGCCGCCAAGAGGAACGCGACACCCCCGGCAAAAACACTCATAACCAAAGCGGTGCATACCTTCTTGGGCTTGCTAACTACCTTCTTGGGCGTGGTTAAATTGTCGTCGCACGCATCATACAACGGTAGTTTTAAGGACTCACCAGCGCACTTCCAACAGCTATCGAATTGATCCTCGATTTTCTCTCTGCATTTTGGGCATATCCACATTGGCTCCTCAGGGGATTGGTCGCAGTTCTACTCCGTTCTTTAGCGACATCCAGCGTGTCCGATTGCGAGAACTCATGTCCGGATTTAAGGCTGGTCTTACGGATCGGGCAAGCGATTTGTTTCGCTGAATTCATTCCAAGGCGGCTACAGATCCACTCCGGTGCCGCGCGCGCAATCTCGCCTACGCCAGCACTCCCCACGGATCGAACACCTTTGCGCCTTTTGGAAATTTCACTTTCCGATAACCCTCCCATGGACAGCAGATCAGCACTGCGGCGATGCGTTTCTCATTTTTCAGCTTTGCCGCGTCTTCGAGCACTTCAAACTCCAGCAAGCTCGGGCTGTTCTTCGTGTTCGAGGCGTAGTCGTGGACGAGCACGCGGCAGCCGTGGCGTTTGAGCGCCTGGGCAATGTGCAGTCCGGCGGATTCCTCCACGATGTAGGTGTTGGGCCGGTAGGACATGCCGAGCACCGCGATGGTGTCGCCTTTCTTCGTGCAGGCCATCGCCTGTTGCGCGAGCTGATCCTTGGCCATTTCGTTCACGCGATCCGTCGCTTCGGCCAGCGGTGCGCTCAGGCCGACCTGTTTCGCCGCGTAACTGATAAGCCGGTTGTCCCGTGGAAAACACGGCCCGCCAAAGCTCAACCCCGCCCGCAGATATTTGTGCCCGATGCGGGAGTCCGCGCCGATGGCATCGAGAATGGCGTGAATGTCCGTGTCCGCATACTGCTCGGCAATCATGCGAAGCTGGTTCGTGAAGCTGATCTTCGCGGTGATGTAGCTGTTGACGGAAATCTTCGTGAGTTCGGCGCTGGTGATGGACATGCGCGCGATCTTGGGTTCGTTCGCGTTGAAATGCCGGTAGAGCTGTTCCAGCAGATCGCCCGCGCGTTTGTCGGATTCGCCGATCAACACCATGTCCGGTTCCATCAACCCGCGCACCACGTTACCAAGCGCGATGAACTCCGGATTGTAGCAAAAGCTGAAGTCCCTGCCGCATTTACCGCCGATTTCCTTTTCGAGCATCGGGATGATGACCTTGCGGCATGCGCCGGGCGTGGTGGTGGAACTGATCACGAAGATGTGGTTCTTCTTGCGCGCCTTCCTGACCGCCTGCGCAATCGGGGCAAGAGCCCGCATGAGAAACTCGTTTGAAAAACTTCCATCGGGCAGACTCGGCGAAGGCACGATGAAGAACGAGGCGTCGGTGGCAACGGCATCAGCGGGATTCGTAGTGGCATGAAGGCGCTTGCCGGCTTTCTTGATTGTTTCGGCAAGGAGCGGCTCGTCCACGGGCGGCAGACCGGCGTTGATTTTGCGGACTGCTTCCGGGTTGATGTCCACGCCGAGAACGTCGTAACCGCGCTGGGCAAACGTGGCCGCCATGCACGCGCCGAGTTTTCCAAGGCCGAAGATCGAGAGTTTCTTGAGTGCCATATTGATTGTAAGG
>JABFSR010000058.1 GCA_013140495.1 Verrucomicrobiota bacterium | reverse complement strand
ATCAACTCCCTTATTCTCGGCAGTGACCGCGTCCATTTTCTAAATCGAATAGCAATCACCAAAAAAAGAACCACCAAATCCCAGAGACCAATGAAAACAACCAATGAAACAACAGATGTATCAGCAAGAGTTCGCGCTCGGCTGGTAATGCAATTCAAAACCCGGTACGGCGCTTTATTGGCGATTGCCATTGCAGCGTTTGTGTCGCTCTCATCACACGCACAACAAGCTGTTACGCTCACATGCGTCGCGTCAAATTTGTTCGTTGCACCGAATGACCTCACCTTTCACACCAACGCCTTCAGCATCAGGACGACGAACGGATTGGATCAGGTCAATCTCAACGTAGGTAATGTGCCTCCCGGCGTTACCGTGACTCTTAGTTCGAACGCGGTCACACCGATAAGCGACACCATCAACTATGTTTCCAACATTTTTGCCACGATAGTTGTTGGAAGCGTGACGCCTGGCGACTACACGCTGACCATCGAAGCTTACGGTGGGACTTTCACTCAACGAACCAATACCCTCACCCTTCACGTAAACAACAATCTGTCGGTATGGGCCGCAGCTGATCCGACCAACAGCACTGCATGGTCAACGGCCGCAAACTGGGGACCGGCAGCAGCGCCTGTTGCTGGTTCAGATGTGAAATTTGAAAACGAAGTTGGAAGTCCTGCCACCAATTTTGTAGATGCTTCAATCACGCTTGGTTCACTCTCATTTGTACCATTCAGGGCCGGCTTGAACCGAACCACTGTGATCGCGCCTGGAGCAACCCTCGCAGTCACGAATGGTTTTCTTTTCATACCGGACTCTGAACCGGCCGCGAACCGAAACTCAGCGCTCTTTGTAATTGGAACCAACGGTGCATCCTTGGTTGTCAGCAATAGGAATTTCAGCGTCAATTCCTTTAATGGCGGTGGGGCTGGCACTACGCTCAACATGGGCGCTTTGGACAATTTCCGGGCGGATGTCACACGCTTTAGCTTGGGTGACGTCACACTCGCCAGCCAACAGGGGGCGTATGGCGGTCAGAACATGGGGACTTTGACGATGGCAAAGACGAACATCATACGGGCTTCGTTCAGCGGGGATTACTCGGGGTTTGAGATGACGAATGCCATCACCTTCCTCGACAACGGCGATCCCTTCAACAACGGCACTGCCAGCACGATCAACCTTGGAAGCAGCAATGCTCTTTTTGCCGACAGCATCCGGCTCTCCGGTTCCCGGGTCGGCAATGCAGCCAACACAGTCCGGCTACCAAATACCGGCGGGGCGACGAATGTTGCTTATCTTCGGAATACCGATGGCGGGCGTGTTTCTCTGGTGGCTGTCGCACTCGATGACGGCATCGCCAATCAGACGGCAAATTCGCAGGGCCTTTTGGATTTCCGGAACGGAACGGTTGATCTCCAAGCCGAAACGATGATTCTGGGGCAATATCGCAGCAATTCAGCGCCCGCAGGTGCCTCCGCTCGTGGTGTGTTTTCGATGCAAAACGGGAGCGTTGACGTGAACAACCTTTTTCTCGGTTACCAAATGTATCCGAGCGAGGCGTTTTGTCGTGGGACGCTGAACATCACCAGCAACGGTACCTTTGTGGTGAACAATGTTTTTGAAATGGGCTACACCACGGGTGGTACCAATACGGCCACCGGCGCTTCCTCCAGCTTTGGCCAGATCAACATCAGCAGCAACGGCGTTCTCCGGGTCAAAGGCATCAACATCGGTGGCCCGGCAAATGTGTCCGTGCAAAATCGTATCACCATGACGACCGGGAGCACGATCGTATTGACGAACACCATTGGCAGCGACACCGCCAAGGCTGACCAACTAAACATGACCGCGTCGTCATTGACGCTTCATGTGAGCGACGCCAACACGAAGATATTCGTGAACGCAATCACGACGACCGGTTCGGGCAACATCATCAATATTGCTTCGATCTCAGGGGTGGGCGCTGACTATCCGATCACCATTCCAATCATCACATACGCGAGTGGCACTCCTGCATTCAGCATTGGCAGCGCTCCCGCCGGCTTCTTCCCTGACCTGCAAATCGGCTCTGGCGTTGTGAATTTAATCATCAAGACCAACCAAGGTCGCGTGCTCACCTGGCGCGGCAATGTGAGTGGCGACTGGGACACAACAACGGCAAACTGGATAACTGCCGGCAACGTGGCCACGACCTTTCAGAACGGTGATTATGTCAAATTCGATGATTCTCTCACCAATACGCCTTCCACCAACGTGAACATCATCGGCACTTTGAGCGTGGGACAGTTCGGCAACACGCCCGGAATCACCGTCAGCAACATCACCAAGCACTACAAGTTTCAAGGTGGTGGCACGCTTTCGGGCAGTGCGGCACTGCTAAAGGCGGGTGCGGGATCTCTCACCATTGATACCGGTGTGACGAGCGACAGCATCAACCGCGTCAATGGAGGCTCGTTGCTCGGAAGCGGCAATATCGCTGCCACCACATTGGAAGCCGGTACCACTTTCAACTTCTCCGGAAACTTGAATGGCAGCCTGGTCAGTTCCAATGCGACAGCGACAGTGTTAAGCGGCGGCCTGATCAATGGGCCGGTTTCAATCCAAATGGGAGCCATTACGAACCTTGGGACAATCACCGGAACGATTACCTTCGGAAACGGAACTTATCTGTCAAACAACGGCACCATCAATGCCACCGTTCCTTGGACCATCACCACCAACTCCGTGTTGGTGAACAACGGCATCATATCTCAAACCGGCCCGTCTGGCGGCAACGCGGGGTTGAATGTCGGCCCCAGCGGCACGCTGATGGGAGTCGGCACCATCAACCTCGGTGGCGGCACCACGCCTGCCGATGGCAGGGTGATCCTCGCTGGCGGCGGCACACTCATAATTGGAAACTCCGACAACCAGATTGCATCAGTTACGTTTGATACACGCTTGGACATGAACCCGGGCTGCACGAATATCATAGACGTGATTGACCCTGCCATAACGAACAATGACGTTTTGAACATCGGCTCCAGCGGTGAAATTCAATGGGGCGATAACAACACTGGCGGCGGCGTGAGAATAGTCAACCTGGGCAGCCCGTTCTCATTGGCCACTGTTGTTTACCCTGTCAATTGGGTGAACGGCATCAATACTCCTCGTGGAAATGCGAGACGTCCCATTGTTACACCGCCTCCAGGTACCGGCCTTTCCTGGGATACAACCCAGGTCGTAACCAACGGTTTCCTCATGGTCGCTGGACAGCCCACGCTGGCGAATTCGTTCACCACTACCAACATCACCTTCTCGTGGCCTAATGCGAATATTGGCTGGCGCCTGGAAATACAAACCAACTCGTTGAGTGTTGGTATCAGCACCAATTGGGAGAATGTCAGTGGATCGGCGAATACCAACTTCGTCATCCAACCGATCTATACAACAAACCCCGCTGTGTTCTTCCGTCTATCGTACCCATGATGACGGAGCAAATGGGCGGGAAAACCCATGACTGATCTCGACGCCGGGGCACGGCAGAAAGTCGTGCCCCGGCGGTTTTATTTGGAATCTAAATCTCAAATCCAGAACTGAATTCCTGATCACCGAGCACCATCGGAAAACAATGACAATGAAGTTCCTCGCCGTCCTTGCTCTGATGACGCTTTACGCCTTGCCCCTTGGCCTCATTGCAAAGGCGGATACGAATGCCTCGGTCACTGCTTACAGTCCATCCACCCGACAACTCGCTTTCCCCACTGCCGAAGGTTACGGACGCTTCGCTGTTGGCGGACGCGGCGGGCGCATCCTTCACGTCACCAATTTGAATGACTCCGGCCCGGGCAGCCTTCGCGAGGCTGTCGAAACCCACGGCCCGCGCACGGTCGTCTTCGATGTCTCCGGCCTCATCACTCTCGAATCTCGTCTCATCATCCGGCGCACAAATTCCAATTTGACCATCGCCGGCCAGACCGCACCTGGTAAAGGCATTTGCATCCGCAAATTCAACATGGGAATGCTCGGTGCCACCAACGTCATCATCCGCTATGTCCGCGTCCGTCCCGGCAACCTTTCCGGCATGACCCTGGACGGTATGGGAATGGCCTCCAGCGACAATTGCATCATTGATCACTGCTCCATCAGTTGGACGCTCGACGAGGCGATCAGCACGCGAGGTGCAAAAAATATCACGCTCCAACGCACGCTGATTTCCGAAGCTTTGAATGAAGCCGGTCACAAAAAATATCCACCCGGCACCCAGCACGGTTACGCCGCCAGCATCGGCGGCGACATCGGCAGCTTTCATCACAACCTTCTCGCGCATTGCGCAGGTCGAAACTGGAGTCTCGCGGGTGGTCTGAACAAGCCCGACAACAAATACGCCGGACGTCTCGATCTTCGCAACAACGTCATTTACAACTGGAAAAACCGCGCCACCGACGGCGGGGCACACGAGGTTAATTTCGTCGCCAACTACTACAAACCCGGCCCGGCTACAAAATATTTCTACGCCCTCAACGCGCAATACGGTGGCTTCCCCGGCTCGCAACGATATTTTTTCGACGGCAACATCATGGTCGGTCACTTCGGACTCACCAATCAAACCGCTGGTCGCACTGCCACCACTGAACGCGGCGGCTCGCTCCCGAAAGATTATTCGCCTTGGGCGGATCAACCCTTCTTTGACTCGCACATCCAGACCCATTCAGCCCATGAGTCATATACGAACGTCCTCGCCAACGTCGGCTGCAACTTCCCGGCGCTCGATGAGCACGACCAGCGCGTCATTGCCGAGGTCCGCCGCGGTACCTACAAATTCAAAGGGAGCAAAACCGGTCTGCCCGGCCTGCCCGATTCCCAGGATGACGTAGGCGGCTGGGAAAATTATCCCGAAGACCATCACTCTGCGGATTGGGACGCTGATAGCGATGGAATGTCAGACGACTGGGAAAAACATAACGGCCTGAATCCCCAAAACCCCGCCGACGCCAACGTAGATCGCAATGGCGATGGCTTCACGAATCTGGAAGAATACCT
>JABFSR010000014.1 GCA_013140495.1 Verrucomicrobiota bacterium | reverse complement strand
ACCGCACGTCCCGGAACAATGAAAGTTTGGCAGCGTCTGAATCGTAGTCCTGGATGAAAGCGATGTCTCCGCTCGGAACGCCAAGCCGCTCCAGTTTGTCCGCCGCGTCGCGATATACGGAGAACCCTTTGTCTTTCGGTGTTGAGAGGTCGCAAAAGACAAGCTGCGCGGAACGCTCCGGTTTCGACTCCTGCCAGATGCGAAAAATGTTTTCGACCGCCTGATTGACCTTACCTTGCGGGTCGTCCTTGGCGGATGGCTTCATCAGCCGGAGATCCAAAGCTGCTTTCCTCCCCTCCGACGTAATTTTGAGCATGTTGTCCACGCTCGGATCAACACGATTAGTTTTCAGCCTTTCCGCACGCGCGGCGAGTTCCTGGACAAACGCTTTCAGCTCGGGTGTGGCAGGCGCGTTACGGATGGTTGGCTTTTCGCCGTCGAGTTTTGGACGCGGCAAGTTAAGCATCGCAGCGGTCTGAACGTCGGCGGATTGACGGAAAATCTGCATCAATTCCGGCACGTTGATAAAACGGGCGAAGCGCGTGTTCAAACGGTAGCCCGCGCCGTCCGGTGAAAGCTCCATCGCCGTGACTGGTTCGCCGAACGTCGCCGCCCAAGAGTCGAAGTGATGCAGGTTGTGCTTCTTCAAGTCGTCCGGTTGCAGGTAACGCTGCATGGTGAACATCTCGGCCATGCTGTTTGCGATCGGTGTGCCGGTGGCGAAGACGACACCACCGCCCCCGTTCATGGATTGGACGTGTCGCACCTTGAGATACATATCGAACGCCCGTTCACTGGCCGTCTGCGGAAGCCCGGCAATACGTGTCATCTTTGTGACGTAAAACAAGTTTTTGAAGTAGTGCGCCTCGTCCACAAAAATGCGGTCCACGCCGAGTTCTTCAAACGTCAGTGTGTTATCCTTTTTGTGGTCAGCGGCCAGAGCTTGAAGTTTGGCTTCAAGCCGCTTCTTCGCCTTTTCCAGTTCCTTCACCAAGCGGCGATTGGAACTGTCGCCGTGTTCTCGTCGAATCATTTCCAACTCGTGAAGCTGTTCCTCGAAGAATCGTTTCTGCGTGTCGTAAGAGAGCGGGATGCGCTCGAAGCCTGAGTGCGTGACAATCACGGCATCCCAATTGCCGGTGGCGATACGGCTGAAAAGTTTTTTCCGATTCTGCGACTCGAAATCCTCTTTGCCCGCAACCAGGATGTTTGCGCCCGGATACAACGTCAGCAACTCGGTCGAGAACTGGCCGAGCATGTGGTTGGGCACGGCGAACATCGGCTTGCGCGCAAGGCCAAGCCGCTTTAATTCCATCGCGGCGGCGACCATCGTGTAGGTCTTGCCCGCGCCGACGACGTGGGCGAGTAATGTGTTCTGCGTTTGCAGAATCCGCCAGACGCCGGCCTTTTGATGTCGGTGGAGTTGAACGGCTTGGCTCGCGCCTGGCAAAGTCAGGTGATCGCCATTGAACGTGCGCAGCCGCGTGTGGTTGAACGTGTCGTTGTAGAAACGGCAAAGCCTATCTCGCCGCGAATCGTCCGACCAAATCCATTCCTTGAATCTTTCCTTGATGCGCTCCTGCTTCTCGCGCGCAGCCTCGGTCGCCTGCGGGTTGATGACGGGCTTTTTGTCCACCAAGTCATACACAGTAGGCGTTTTCAGATTGAGCGCGTCCTCGATGAGTTCGAGGCCGGTGTAGCGGTCTGTGCCCCAATCAGTCGTGTTGGAAGTCGCGTTGCGTGCGTCCCAATCCGCGTTCATGTGCCAAGAGCCAAGCGCGTGGACGTGCCCGATTTCGACACCGGATGAGACGTTGAGCAGTTTGTGAATGAATTGCTTCACGTCGTCCGGGGGCAACCATGAAGCGCCAAGCCGCACGTCAATTTCCGTCGCGGGCAAATCTTCGGGCTGAATGGATTTCAACGCCTCGACGTTCTCGTGGAAGCGCGCGTCAGTCACCGCCGCTGCATCCGCGACGGCCAGTTTCTCCCGCACGTTGCCGGATAGATATTGGTCGTCGGTTTCCCACTGATTGGTTTGCGGGTTCAGGAAAATGATGCCTTTCAAATCAGGCAAGAATTCTTCCGTTGGCTTGTTCAACAAGCCCGCCATGTGGTCGAGGTCAACACGACCCTGCTCGTTCAGGGAAACTAGGAGCGCTTCCTTCGGTTCGCTGACTGATTCGATGGGCTTGCGGTGATGAATCGTCCGCTCGTGAAAAATCGTGGCTTTGGTCGCCCGCTTCGTTTCGTCGTTGTAGTGCTCCAGCGAGAGCAACAACGGCAGGTCAGGATCACCGTCAAACGCGCGTTGGTTTGCGCGGAGATTGATCGGGCCGAAGCGTCCAACAAACATTCCGTAGGCATGATTGAGTTGCTGTCGGGCCTCCACGACTTGCGCCTCGTCGCTGCCGTCCATTTGTGAGCGGAGACACGCCCGCACCGCGTCCCGCACCGGAATCAAATGCCGGATTCGCGAGCGCGTTTCGCTGGGCAGGTCGGTGAGTGGACGAAGAACATTTTCTTCCCGGATGCAAACCATGCCGTCGTGAAGACAGTAGGCGTTGGGCTTGACGTAATCGGGGGCGGGAACGGTCTGGTCGAAAGTCGGCTCGGCGACTTGATGAGCCTGGGATTCGTAAATGTTTTGTGGCAATCGCGCCACAGCTTGCGTCAGTGCCTCGCCCAAATCGCGTTTGTCAGAATCGAGCGTCGGCTCGTTATCTCGATACATCCGCCCGGACAAGCGCATTCGGCCAAGCATCATTTCCGGGCGCGTGGTGAAGTATTCATTGAGCGTGAAGGCTTCGCCGATGTCGTTGGCGTAGTCCGCTGTCTCTTTCCAAGCCGTGCCGGTGGGTGCTTCGCCTACGCGGAGCTTGCGGAGCATGATGATGTCGGTCGTGACTTCCGTGCCGGCGTTCTTTTTGAAAGCGTCGTTGGGCAGACGAATCGCGCCAAGCAACTCCGTGCGCGTGGACAGCAACTCGCGCAACGTCGAGTCAAGCTTGTCCATCGTGCCCCGCGACGTGATGAACATGAGCAGCCCACCCGGACGCACCTTGTCCAGCGAGGCGGCGAAGAAATAGTCGTGGATGGGAAACTTGTAGTTGTTCCAGCGCGGGTCGTGAACGGTGTAATCGCCAAATGGAACATTGGAAATGGCGAGGTCGTAGAAACCGTCGGCGAGTTTGGATTGCTCGAACGGCTGCCCACGAATGTCCGAATCTGGATATACCGCTTTGGCGATGCGCGCGGTCAGCGGATCAATCTCAATGCCGGTGACAGTCGAGCGACGAAGAATATCCTCCGGCACAAGTCCGATGAAGTGGCCGACGCCGCACGCTGGTTCAAGGATGCGCCCGCCCTGAAACCCAAAACGCGCCAATGCCTGATACATCGAGCCGATGACGACGGGCGCGGTGTAGTGCGCGTTGAGCGTCGTTGAACGGGCGAACTCGTATTCCTCTTTCGTCAGTTCTTTGCGAAGCGCCTCGCGCTGTTCCAACCACAGGACATTGAATTCATCGAAGACCTGGGGCAACGCACCCCAGCCGACGTATTTGACGAGCTTCGCTTTTTCTTCCTCAGTCGCGGGTCGTGCTTCCGATTCAAGCTTTCGCAGCGTTCGGATGGCGGCAAGGTTCTGCTGAAACTTTTGCTTTGGTCCGCCATCGCCAAGCCGGTCGGCTTCGGTGATGCGGTAGTTGTTGAGATTCTTCGGCGGTTCTTCCTGATGCCGTTTGGCTATTCTTCGGGCGGGAGCAGGACGTATTTCTCCCTCACCATTTCCCAAGCCTGATCCTGCGCCTGTTGCGCCGTTGATCCCCGCTGCATCAAATCCGTTCGCAGCGTGGCCATTTCGTCCTTCGTCTTTTCCTCCGCCTCCAGAAGCATCTGGTGCAGGCGTCCCGTTTGTTCCAGTTCGCGCACCATCTTCGGGCGGTGTTCGCGCCAGTGTTTCTCGGCCATCCGGCCGTATTGTGTCAGTGGTTTCATTGTTTGGCCTTCGGGTTGAGAACAGGTCTAGCTGCTGATCTGATGGTAGCTGGTTACGGCGGAGGGCCATGATTTTTTTTGAAAGTTTTTACGGACAACCTCATGGCCGGAATAGTTCGTCGATATTTACATTGAACACTGTGGCAATGAAGCAACAGTGTTTGTCCGTGGCCACGCTGCGGCGCAGCTCAATGTTCGCGAGAATGTCCCGCGTGATGTTGCATTGCAGAACCTGAAGTTTTGCCACCAGCATGTCTTGCGACCAGCCCTTCTGGTATCGCAACCTGGCGATCTTCCTTCCGACAAGATTGGCATCGTGCTGCATGATTCCTGGTGTCTTTGATACATTTTTTTATGCCGGGTGATGCGTAGCTCCTACACGAACTGATTTTCATTTATGATGGTCAAGTATTCAGTGAGTTTTCCGCCGTGACTGGTGGGCGTTTGATGGTTGGATGAAGCCGGGCATGACTTTTTAAGTGGCGGTTTATGAACGAATCGTTTCATCTGGCAATGCGAAATTCCCCAATGAAACGGATCAAGAATCGGAAAAGAGCCGCCCACCGAGGCCATCATAGCGACCATCTGAATGCTCGCTACCAAGTCAGCTCAACCGCGACCGCTTTTTTGGTCCTCGATTTCCTTGTGCAGCCAGGCGCGGGCATAAGCCCACCAGCGTTTGGCCGTCGGCGCTGAAATACTCAGAATTTCGGCCGCCTCGTCAACGGTGAGTCCGGTGAAGTAACGCAACTTGACCAGTTCCGCCTTTTGTCTGTCTTGCGCGGCGAACCGCTCCAGCGCCGCGTTCACCTCCAGCAGGTCATCGTCCCTCACGTCCACCGCGATCTCAATTTCCTGAACATCGATCCGCTGCTGTCCGCCGCCGTGGCGCAGTGCGCGTTTGCGCCGGGCGTTGTCGATGAGGATGCGGCGCATCGCCTCGGCCGCCGCCCCGAAAAAATGCGGGCGTCCGTTCCATGCCTGATTTTCGTGGCCGCCGAGTCGCAGCCAGGCTTCATGAACCAGCGCGGTGGGTTGCAAAGTCTGGCCGGGAGGTTCGTGCGCCATCTTAAACGCCGCCAGCCGGCGCAACTCGTCGTAAACCAGCGGAAGCAATTCTTTGGCAGCCTGGGCATTTCCGTTCTGAATGGCGGAAAGAATTCGCGTGACTTCGCCGGCGTTGGCTTCGGAATCATTCACGGATTGCCTCCGCCCTTGCCCGATTTCCGCTCCAGCGCGAGCACATTGGTCAGTTCGAGCCATGCAGCGGTCACGGAAGGATGGTCGTCACCAAAATGTTTCCGCCGGATATCCAGCATCCGCCGGAGGCTGGCTTCGGATTCGCTAAATTTCCCTTCCTCAAGCAGCACGAGCGCCAAGTTGTTGAGGGTTGCCGCCAGGCTGGGATGGTCGTTGCCCAAAAACTTTTTCTGCATCGCCGCCGCTTCCTGGAACAAACTCTCGGCCTCGGTCAGCTTGTGTTCATCCTGTCGGATGAGCGCGAGGTTGTTGAGCGAATCTGCGACGGCGGGATGTTCTTCGCCAAATAACATTTTGCGCATGGCCAGCGCCTCGCGCTCCAGTCGCCCGGCTTCGTCCAGTTTTTTTTCGACGCGTATCAGTGCCGCCACATGGTGGAGGGAGGCGGCCAGTTCGGGATGCTCCGGGCCGAGCAGTTTACGGCGTTGCGCCAGAGCTTCGCGGAGCAGTTTTTCCGCTTCGACGGTTTTGCCTTGAGCGGCCAGGATCAATCCAAGATTGTTGATGGCGGTGGCGACGGATGGATACTCCGGGCCGAAGATTTTCCGCTGCATCGCGAGTGACTGGCGCTCCAAGGTTTCCGCTTCGTCCAGCTTGCCCTCCTCCCGCAACACGAAGGCCAGGTTGTCGAGCGTGATGGCGAGGCCGGGCTGATCGTCGCCCAGCAGTTTTTTCTGAATGTCGAGTGATTCGCGGAGGCATCGCTCGGCGTCGGTGGGTTTGCCTTCGGCATCCAGTGCGAGGGCAAGATTGTTCAGCGAAGTGGCGACGGCCAGGTGGTCATGACTGAACAACTTCAGTTCCATCACCAGCGCGTCGCGATGAAGCCTTTCGGCTTCGGCCAACCTGCCTTCGCTGCGCAGCACCAGTGCCAGATTATTAAGTGATTCGGCGACTTTGGCGTGTTCGTTGCCATAATGTTTGCGACGCAGTTCGAGCGCTTCGCGTTGCAACGCCTCGGCTTCGGGGAACTTGCCCTGATCGCGCAGCACCAGCGCCAGATCGTTGAGGGAAACGGCCACGTCGCGGTGTTTTGCACCGCGCGTGAGATCCAGCAACGATCGCGCGTTGCGATGCAGTTGTTCCGCCTTGCCGGACTGGCCGAGGGCGCGATAGACCTCACCGAGCGTGTTGCAGATTTCGGCCTGCACTTCCGGCTGATCCTTCAGGTCGTTCGTCACGCGCGCCAGGGTTTTGTCGAGAATTTCACGCAACAGCGTTGTGTCGCGTCCCAGCGCGACGCCCGGTCCGACGCCTTTGAGCATGTCCTCCAGGAAGAGGGCAACCTGCCGGCTGCGCTGCGCTTCCCGGTCGGCGTCGCGTCGCGCGGCTTGTTCGCGGTAATACAGCGACGTGGAAACCACCAGGCCGGCGATAATTGCGATGGCCACGGCGGTGGCAGCGATGAAAACCACCTGGTTGCGTCGGACGAGTTTTTGAAATCGATAGAGTGCGGTGGGTGGTCGGGCGACGACCGGCTCATTGTTCAAAAAGTGTTCGATATCCCCGGCAAAACTGCTCGCGGTTTCGTAGCGACGGGTGCGGTTTTTTTCGAGCGACTTCATCACGATCCAATCCAGATCGCCCCGGATGAGTTGGATGAGTTTTTGCGTCGCCGCGTGGCGCTGGCGCGCGATGGTGGTGAGGTCTGCGTCCTGCATCGTGCTCAGGCGGGTCGAGGGTCGCTGCGGTTCAATTTCGCGGATTGCCCGGCGCATCGCATCCAGCCCGACCTTCATGAGTTCCCTGGCATCAAAGGGCGTCCGGCTAGTCAGCAGTTCGTAGAGCAGCACCCCGAGTGAATAGACGTCGCTGCGTGTGTCGATGTCCTGCCCGCTTATCTCCGCTTGTTCGGGACTCATGTAAGCGGGCGTGCCGATGAATTGATCGAACTCCGTGAACACCGTCTTGTCCGTCAGCCGCTGGCCCGTCGCCTTGGCGATGCCGAAATCAATCACTTTCGGCACCGGCACGCCGTCGTGCTGCGTAACAAGGATGTTCGACGGTTTGATGTCCCGGTGGATGATGCCTTTTTGATGAGCGTGTTGAATGGCTTGGCACACCTCCTTGAAGAGCTTCAGGCGTTCGTTGGTGGACAAATTGTTCTGGTCGCAATATTCGGTGATCTTGATGCCTCTCACCTGTTCCATCACAAAAAAGGGACGACCGGTTTCCGTCGCGCCTGCGTCAATAACTTTCGCAATGTTCGGGTGATCCATGAGCGCCAGCGCCTGCCGCTCGGCTTCGAAGCGCGCGATGACGTTCTTGGTGTCCATGCCCAGTTTGATGACCTTGAGCGCGACGCGGCGGCGGACGGGTTGTTCCTGCTCGGCCATGAAAACGGAGCCGCAGCCGCCCTCGCCGATGAGCTGGAGGATTTTGTAATTTCCGATTTTATCACCCGGCTTTTCACCCGCTGGCAAGCTGGGGACGATGGGCGCATTCGGTGGTGAGGCGACGGCGGGTGTTTCGAGCGGGCCGTCACTCTTTTCGTGGAAGCGAATCAGGTCGCGAATCCGCTCCCTCAGCGTGACGTCGCCGCCACACGCGGCTTGTAGATAAGCCTCCCGCTGCTCCGGCGACAGTTGCAGCGCACCCTCGAAGATCGCATCTTCGCGTGGATGCTTTTCATTCATAAAACGTTCAGATCGCGTTTTTCTAAAAACGTTCCGCGAATTTTCACGGCCCCAATCTCACGCGATAGAATGTTGCGCTGTTCGTCGCGCCGTTGATGTGGACATAGTTCGTGGTGCCCTCGGCCGAGCCGGGGACGACAATCGGCAGGCTCAAGTCGTGAAAGGTGCCGCTGCCAAAATTGCCATTGGTCTGCACGACATAGCTGTGGCCGCCTACGGTCGTCCACTCCACGCGGATGCTGTTGCCGTTGGTTTTCACCACGCCCTTCGTTTGAAACGTGGACAGGGGATTCAGCGGGTCGGTTCCGGCGAGGGCTTCGGCGGCATTGCTCCGGCCATCGCCGTCAGCGTCAAAATCGGGACGGAGTTGAGCTGCATGGTTCGTGATGAGTATGCCACCGGGTTGCTTGATAAAATGGCCGCAGGCGCTATTGAGAATCAGATTATCCACCACCAGCATTGCGCCCGCGCCGAGGATGAACGTGCCGTTGCGCACGTCCAGAGTGGCCGTATGCGTCGCATTGGTCACATAGAGCGTGCCGCCGCTCAAGTGGACATTGCCCTGCGCGCCATCGACGCAATCCCCATTCCCCAGAATCATCTGGTCAGTGATCGCCACCACGCTGCTGCTGGCCGCCTGCGTGAAGGTTCCAGTATGGCCGGCGCTGTAACCGACATACATCGAGTTCAACTGACCCCGGACATTGAAGGCATAGTCCGGAATCGATACGTTCGAGTCATTGCCATTGGCGATGGTGAGGCTGGTGCCGCTGCCGTCCAGATCGCCGCCTTCCCAGAGAATCCAATTGGAATCGAGTCCTTGTCCCGGACCGGTGCCGATGCCCAGCAGGGTGACGTGGCCCCCGAGGAAATGAAAACCTCCCGAACCCAGACCGTTGGTCGAGCCGAGCATGATTTGTCGAAAGGTGTGATTCCCGCTGGAAATGGTAAGCAAGCCGTTGCCGGATGAACCGATTTGCGTCAGGCCGTTCGCGGCGGTGCAGGCGCCCCCGTTCAACGTGATCGAACTTGTGGCCACGAGCGAACTGCTGACCACGGTCAGGTTGGACTCGACGGTGAGCAGGGCGTTGCTGTGCAGCGTCAGGAGACCGAGGCCGCCAGCGGTGCTGCCGAGATTGAGTGTGGTGACGTTGATCGTGGCGTCGGTCATGGTGGCGATGCCTGTGCCTGCGCCATTGGTTGTGCCGTTGTTGCCGAGGCCGAGGGTGGCGTTGGTGAGGAAGAGCGTGCTGCCACTTGAAAGAGCGAGGGTGTTGGTGGCTCCGGCTGTCGTGCCAACGAGAAAATCGTTGATGGCGGTGACGCCACCGCCGTTGGCGAGGATGAGGTTGTCGGTGTCGAAGACACCTGCACCCAGGAGCAGCGAACCGCCGTTCATGATGGTGGTGGCGGTGTGCGTGGCGTTGGTGATGTAGAGAGCGCCACCGAAAACGGAGACGCCGGCACTCGCGAGGGAATTACTGCGGACCGTCAGCGACGTGGAGATCAAAGTGGTGCCGCCGGTGATGTTGAGCGAACCGGCTGCGGTGTTGGTTTCCCCAATTGAAACAACCGGCACAGTGAGCGTGCCGTTGGCCACGTTCACCATGCCCGCTCCTTGGACAACGTGGAGTTCAGGCATTGAGACTTGTGCTCCATCAATGGAAAAAGTCCCGCTTGAAAGCGGGTCGTCGAGACCGAGGAAGGTTTTTCCGAGGGTTATTACCACGTTGGACTGCACGATTAAAGAACCTGCTCCAGAGACGCCGATGGCGGTGGCTCCGAGTTGGACGTCGGCATTGGAGATGGTCAGGTTGCCGGTTCCGTTTACACCCAGGTTGATCAAGGGACTATCCGGGCCGGAATAAGTATTGGTGGCGATCCAGGTCCCGCCATTGATAGACATGGTTCCAACGGCAAGCGCAGCTCCCCCCATCGTGAGCCCGTAACCAAACACGTTGGAACAGTTCTCAAAAGTGGCCGTGCCGTCGAAAAGATTGCCGACATAAAAGTTGTGCGGCGTAAAAGTGCAATTGGACATGCTCAAATTGCCCGTTCCCCCGCCACCAAAAATAGAGCCGCCGACCGTGGTATACATCGAATGCGACGTGTCGATGGTTGAGTTGACCGCCAGCACTTCGCTGCCATCAAACTGCACTTCGCTGCCCAAATTTGTGGTGGTGGGTGTTGTTCCATTGTCCACCTTGAGCGCGGAGTTGAAGATGGTCAGCGCGCCGCCCGGGAGGACCGTGAGGTTGGAAATCACATGCAAAGGTGTGCTGTTTCCGGCGCTGTCCAAGACCAGCGTATTTGTGTAGGAATTAGCCGGCGAACTGATGGTGAGATCTGCAACGGTCATGGTGTTTGTGAAACTCGACGAAGTGGTGGCATCTATGGTGACCGTTATCGGGGCGGTCGGGGCGGAATTGGTGATGTAACTGAAATCGGTGGCACCCGGCGCACCGAGCGACCAATTTGTCGAAACTTCCCATCTGCCGGAGGAGGTGTTCGTATAAATGTTGGGCGCGGCGAGCGCGGGCAAGCTGAAAAGCGAACCCGCCAGCGTGATGAATGCCGTGAGCTTTAGAGCTTGGAAAGCATGGCTTTGCATAAGGCAACCCCTGGCACTTTTAGGACCGAAAACTCCTTGAAATAAACTGAATCTCCGCTTTGGCCCAATTTTTCCTCCTATAATTCTTTTCATATCATCTGATAATGCGAGATTCAAGTTGAATGTGTATCAACGGCGCAGACTTTTTTTTGATGATCCAATTTTTGGCTGGATTCCGCATGATTGAATGATGTGAAAAACCGGGCTAATCTTTACTGAAGTCTCGGAGTTTTGAGCCTGCGGCTGGCGGGCTGGTTCCAGCGCATTTTCAAGCAGACAATCAGGAGTCATGAACCATGGGAAAAAATACGGGTTCACCTTGGTGGAATTGCTGGTGGTGATCGCCGTCATCGCAATTTTAGCGGCGCTGCTGCTGCCCGCACTGTCCAAGTCGAAAAGCCGCACCCAGACCATCGCCTGCTTGAACAACCTCCGCCAACTTTCCATCTGCTGGCATCTTTATGCCGGCGATTACAACGATCTGCTGGTGCCTAACGATAACATCGCCGGCGGCACACCCGGGCCTTCTTGGTGCCAGGGCACAGGCATTTTGGAGACGAACACGGCGGTCATTGAATCCGGCCTACTCTTCGGCTACAACCGTTCGACGGCCTTGTATCATTGTCCCGCCGACGTCTCGACGGTGGTCAGCTTAAGCGGCATCCAGCTTTCACAACCGCGCAACCGAAGTTACAACTTGAGCCAGTCGGTCAACGGCGATCCCACCGCCTGGCTGGCGACCCATATTCCGAATTTTAGTAAAATGTCCCAGATCAATGAACCAAACCCGTCAAAATGTTTGGTATTCATTGACGAGAACGAAGATACGATGCTGGACACCCATTTTGGAATGCCGACGGTGAATTACGGCAACACTAATCAATGGTGGGACATGCCCTCGAACCGGCATGTCCAAGGAGCCATTTTATCGTTTGCCGACAGCCATGCGGAGCACTGGCGCTGGGTGGTGCCGAAGATAGCCCAAAGTAATCCCATGCCGGTCACAACCGCAGACCGCCCTGATTACGACCGGGTGCGCGCAATAATCCGGCAAAAACTTTAATCCTTGGTTCTTACGCGGTGGCCTTGGCGGAAGTATGTTCCTGAACCAGCATGTGATGCGCGAGAATTAGTAGAAAAACACGGAAGCCTGCTATCGCGGCAAGCTTCCGGGTCCGATTCAAGTGTATCTAAAAAGCAGTCTTCAAACACCGACACCTTCCTGCTTTTGTTGCTGCTGACCTTGCACGCGGGTAACGGCCCGTCTGGCGACCCGTCCGATCTGCGCAATGACGGTTTCTTTCTGATCTTCGGGCAGGTCCTTAACCAAAAGTTCGTACGCCCGTTTCAACTCTGGGTTGCGGTTGATCTGCTTCAGGACGCCTTCGCGGATGCGTTGCTGGCGGTCAAGTTCGCGCACTTCGTTCAGGACGACGGAGCGTTCGAGACGCTCGCGGGGCATGGCTTGGACGTAGTTCCAATATTTCGGGTTCTCTTTGATATAGGCATCAATCTTGGCATCCACTTCCGGGTTGCTCCGAAAAGTGGGCGCGTCTGCGGGAGCGGCACTGCCGCTGGCGCTCGGTGGCGCGGATGGCTTTATTTTACTCATAACGGTTCATTTTGTTGTTTCTTGTTGCGCGGCATTTGCCGTGTTCGCCAAAGCGAGGCGGTAAAACCGCCCCGTCCCGGCAAAGTGTGTTCATGGTTTTGGCGCGTCCGGCGGATCAGGAACGAACGCGGGCACGTCGTTCGTTTGCCCCGCCGGCGTGGTTGAAAGCTTTTCAAGCTCCTTCCCAAATTCCGTGACTCGCTGCTCGGTGGTGGCGACCCGTGCGCCGAGAAGCGCGCTGTTCCGGGCAACGCTTTTCATTTGAGAGAAAATGTTCTGCAACTCCTCGTAAGAACGAGAAAGCCGCACGGCTTCCGACATCACGCGCGCCGTCGCTTCGCGCTGCCGATTCATCTCGGCAATCACGGCATCACTCGATGGCGGTGGTGCGAACGCGGCGTCGGGCGGTGGGTTCAACAGATTGGCCGTGCGCGCTGAACCTGGGTGCAAGTTCCATCGCGCGGTAGATTCGATGCGATAAACCGGGTGCTGCTCGTGCATCGTTTCGGGATGGTTCGGATCAACGAAGCGCCCGATATAGTAGGCGCGGACCACTTCCGAATACCGCACGGCCTCGACCGGCTCGACGGCAGAGGGCGGCGCGGGACGAACGGCGAGTTGCGGGCGCGAAGCGCACGAAGCGACGAACAGGAGCGGGATGAGTGCGAGGTATTTCATGGCTGGAACGGGGGTGTTGATGGTGTCGTGGTAAAGCTTGGCGGGAGTGCCGGCGCGGACTTGTCTTCTTCCGCGAATACCTTCGCCGAACCGCCGATGCCAGCATCGGCACGGTCAATTGTTTGAACGACGTAGAGGTAAAACTGTTTTCCGCTCGGCACACGGACGTAAAAACCGTCTTTCTGAATTGCCTCGTAAATCCGCTGTGCGTAAATCGAGAGAACCTTTTGCGCGCCTTCAAACGGCGCATTGGCCAGCGAAGGGCTAGTGATCGGGCCAAAGACAGTTTGCTGCTTTTCGGTCAGCGCCTCCGCTGCGCCGGAAAGGAAGGTTGCGGCGAAAAGTTTTATGTCCGCCAGGTTGTCGGACTTTATGATGCGCCCGCGCAGTCCGGCGCTGCCGTCCGTTATACCCCAGCCTTCCTGGTCGCCGGAAAACTCGCGGTCAAGTGCGAGCGCCTTCAAATGGAGTTCCTCGCCGGTCTGCCAAACGAGCGTCCAACTGTTGCCGCTGGAAATGCGTTCACGGAGGCGGTCTTTCTGCGCCGTGCCGTGAACCTCCGTGCCAGCGGGAATCACCAACTTACCGGCGTGATACACATTCTCGGTGACGAGGCCGACGATGGGCGTCTGAATGGATGCCGAATCAACCGTGACGACGGTTTCGCACGAGATGAGGCGACCGAACGGCGCATAGATGGAACTCACGCTCTTTGGCTCGGCAACCCCAGCGGTGCTGTCGGCAAACAGACTGATGGGCGGGAGCGGCGCGGGCGCGGTGTCTTGCGGGCGGTGTTCAGGGAGAACTCTTGGAGCGGCGTTCGTTTGTGAAATCGGCAATTGCTCTGGCTTCGGTGTCGGCGGGTAAAACGGCTGCATCGGTCGCACGACAGTTTGCACAACCTGCGGTTTGTCCGTCATGTTTGTCTGCGAGCCAGAGACGCGCACATCCATGTCATCGTCGCTGCCGGACTTGCCACGGAGCACACTAAACACCAACAGACCGCCGCCGAAAATCGCCACGAACAAAACCAACTTGCCGCTCTTGGTCTTGAAGAAATTGAGGAAATCGCGCGGTTTCATGGCTGGCCTTTTGGAGGACGGATTGGTTTCACCGGAACAACGGGGGCGTTGGTATTGACGGCAACGGGAGGAGGCGGGGAAGTTCGCGTGACGAGCACCGTGAATTCATTTTTCAACGACAACTCATTCCGCCCTCCGTCCGGCGTGCCGGTGATGCCGAAATAAACCGTGCTGGCGGCGCACGGCGGTAGCACTCCGGGAGCGTCACTGATGGACTGGTAGTAGAGCCGGTTGCCGACGCGCAGACAGAAACTCTCCGGCAGATAGCGAATCTCGTTATCGGATTTGTTCCGCAGCGTGACGTGGAAAACCATCGTGTCCTCGGCATTGAAACGAAACACTTCTTCGATGCGGATTTCGTAGTCATTGAGGTTGGTCACTTGAGGCTCATCCCCGAACGTCCTCGCTTCGGCATCGGCGACGGCTTCCGAGTGCTGTTGCTTTAGGAGTTGAAACGATTTGGCCTTGTCCAGCAATGCGAGCAATCGCGTTGGCGTGACGAGCGGCGCGGGTTGAACCGTTTCCGCCGCTGCTCGATCTTCGAGATTGAGCGCCAGAACGGGCGTGTCGCTTTCGACCACTTCAAAAACGTAGGTGCGCTTGTTCCATCGGATGTTCAAGTTCGTTGCCGCCTTGCGTGCCAGGGCGCGGACGGACACGAATGACGAACCCTTCGTGTGTGCGAGTTGGAATTGCCCCGGCGTCTTTCCGTCAGCGGTCACGCCCACGGCATCAATCGCAGCAATCGGGCCGGGGAAGCTGATAGTCGTGACGTGGTTTGTGGCGACGGGCACGGTCACGACAACGCGCTCGTCGAGCGTGACACGCTGAATGGCTTCTGGTGAACCAGCGAACGCGACGGTTGCCGCCAGCAGGATGAGGAGACTAATTGGTGATTTCATATTTGAAGTCGCCGACAGCGGTGGGGAAACGACCGTTGGCAGCCATGTTGGGGTTGCGGATCAGGCGCAGACTCAATTTGAAATTGAACGCCTCGTTGAAAGCCTTCTCCTGAAAAATGCCGGTGCGAATGACCTGGCCAGACACGGTGGCGAGCACCTCATTATCTCGGGTCGCGAGAATGTCTATCTTCGCAATCTCCGGCTTCTGGTGAAGTTGCTTCGCGCGAAACTCAACCGCCTCGCGCGTGCGATGATCCTGCGCTTTTTGCAGCGCCGATTTCAGGAACATCTGCCGCAATAAATCCGGGTGGTCGAAATCCTTGGAGTTGCGTGCAAGAAACGTGAGCGCCGCGAGTTCCGCCTGTTGGACGTGCAAATCTTTCGCCTCCTGAAATTGAAGCAAGGGACTGATGTAGTAAGTCTGCGCTGGGTCAATGATGACAACGCGCTCGCGCTGCTTGAACTGGCCGATGATGTGGTAGCGGTCCAGCGCCGCCAACACCGTGACAACGACGGCTACGAAGAACCAGAACCACGGCAGACGGTCGCGCTGCGCGAAAAGTTGCGTCGGGTCGAAGCGCTTGCGGGCGACGCGAGGAGTCGAGCCGTTGCCAGTCGGCGTTTGGCGGGGATTGAGTTCGGTCGTTTCCATAAATGTCAGTAGTAGTTGCCTTTGCCTTTGGAGATAAGTTCGCGGACGGATTTGTCGCCGGTGATGTCGTCGCCCGGACGACCGCGAGCGGAGCGCGGCGGCAAACCAGAGCCAGCGATGATGATTGCGCCGGCGCTGCCATGTCCGCCTGCGGTCGAGAGCGTGCTTAAGACCGCAGCCATTCCCGCCGCGCCCACCGTGGCGAATGGAACGCCAGTGGTGGACGCGACGGCGGCAGCGCCTGCGGTGGTGGCGGCGGTTTGGAAAAAGCTGCTGGCTGCTCCGGCCAAAAGCTGGCTGCCCGCGAGTGTGCCGTGGTTCAGAACTTTCTGAATGACGAGTGGAGCGGCGATGGTGCTGAACACAATCCAGAACGCGACCACGACAACACCAACCGTGGCTTGCAGGGAATAAATCGTCGCGGTGGGGTCAATGTATTTGAACGCGGGGTCGGTCATGAAATCGAGGATGCCTTGGGTGATGAGCGCGGCGACGGCCCAACCGAGCGGCCAGACAAGCACGCCGACGATGTTCATCAGGTAACGACTGCCCACGGATCGGAGGGGACGAATCGCCATGAATCCGATGAGGAGCGGCGAGAGCGCGTAGCTCGAAAACAAAATGAACTTCTGGATGATGTAGGCCCAGAACACCAGCAACGACGCGAACTCGCCAACCAGCCAGAGCACGCTGGAGATGAGAACCTCGACGGTGAAGCCGCTTAAATCTCCCAGGATGTCCCACCATGAGTGGTCGCTGCCGGAGTCGCGCTTGACGACGAGGAGGTTGTTGTATTGGTCTTGCACGTTGCTTGGATCAATGCCGAGGCCGTCGAGAATCGAGGTTTGCACAAGCTGCTGAACTTGGTTGCCCCACTGCGGCAGCATCACAAGCAACGCCGTCAGCACAAAGAGCCGGACCATGTGGAGCATGAGCGTCTTGCCGGTGAATCCGTGGACGACGAGCATGATCGTCCCGACGATGAACAACATGAAAGCGACGATGCGCAGCAACTCGTGCAACTCCACACACTTTTGCAGGAACGTCGGAAAGAGACTTTCAAAGGAGGCCATACGTCGGGACGATTTGAGGGTGCGTCGCGTGTTAGCTAAGGAGTGGGGAACGCCGTGGGCGCGTTCATCAGGCGGAACTTCTGCCCATACTTCTCCATCGCCTCGGTGAACTCGGCGTGCTGCTGTTCCTTCTTCGCTTCAATCTGCCGCTGCGCGTCGTTGCGATTGGCGATGTCCTGCACGACGGCGGCAGTCGTGGCCTGATTGATTTCGTAGTCCGTATTGTTGAGCGCAGACGACAGGCCGATGAGAACGCCCGTCAACTTTTGAACCTCCGCGTCGGTCTGCGCCGCTTTGAGCGCATCAGTGGTCGTGGCGATTTGTGCTTTCAGCGCGATGCGACGCGAGGTCGCATCAGTGGAGACGGACAAATAGTTGTCCGTCGTCTTTTGCACGGCGGCGACGGGTAGGTAGGTCGGTTGCCGTCGCGTCACCGTCACGCCGTTGGGTGTGTCGAAAGTCGTGCCGATGCTGTGAAACAAGCCATTCGCGTCGTAGAGCATGGCTTGGCCGGCGTTGACCGTGCTTTCGAGGGCCGTGAGGGTCTGGCCGACTTCCGTTTTGCGAAGGTCGTTGACGAGCGGTTGGACCGTCGAGAGCAGAACCGCTTTAGGATCGCCGAACAGACTTTCGTAGTGTTTGAACTCGTTGAGCTGGTCGGTGAGCGTCTGGATTTGCTGCACCTGGTTGTTGATCATCTCGATGAACTTGGCGATGTCTTGGGCGGCAGCGAGAATCTGCTGTGCGTTGTTTACCGGGTCATAGACGACCCATTGGGCGCGAGCCGGCAGACTGATTCCGACGGCAACGAGTGCGAGTGCGATTAACTTTTTCATGGTGTGTTTCCTTTCTTCGTGGCTGCTATTCCTCAATGCGGAGGAATTTTGTTGATGGTTTGAACGTTACCCCGTCAATTCGCTGTTCGGGCAATTTCACGGGGTAAAGACGAACGTTGGCGACCTGGTTGCGTTGCTTCTGCATGGACACGTAGAGCCAATACTGCTGCTTCACGCCGTCGCTCTTTCCCTTGTCGTAACCGGCGGCGTAAGCCTTCTCGGATTGCTTCTTCGCGGCGAAGTGGAGTCCCTCACTTAGGATAACTCCACCCGCCGCGCCAGCGGCGGTGGCGAGCGGATCGCCGCCGGAAAGTTCGTGGCCGAGATACGCGCCGCCCGCGCCGAGCGCGGTGTCGGCGATTGGGCGCGTCGCGGCGCAACCCGCAAACAAGCCGACGACGAGAACGCAAAAGAGCGTTTTGAATGTGAGTGAGGCGATGGTGTTTTTCATAACTGTTATTTCTTGGTGAATTCGTGTTGTTCGTCCTCCCGGCGATTGGCGTGGTGAATGATGCCCTCGACGATGCTCTTGCTCTGGCGAAGCTCGCGAGCGCGGCGGTCAAAATGTTCCCCGCTCGAACTGGAGCAATAAAGCATCTCCGGCGATGAGACGTTGTGGACCGTGCCGCACATATTCCGCGTGGCGTCGGTGTGCAGGTAGGTGAACGGTGAATACTTCTGGCCAGTTTGATGGTCGGGCAATGGGTAGTTCATGATCGCGTGCTGCGTCACTTCGGGCAGCGCGATGTCTTTGCCCATGTCGTCGAGGTCGGCGCGGTCGTTCTGCCGCATGATGAAAAACTGGCGTGAGTTGCCAAACACGGCCGAGCGAATGCGCGACTGTTTGAAGCGCGCGTATTGCTGAACGATTGAGATGTTCCAGCAATTAAACTTCCGAAGTTGGGCGTAGCTTTCCTGAACAATTTCCTGTCCGCCTGGGATGTCGAGGAAACGCGCGACTTCCTCATACACGTTCCGCTTCCGAATCGCGCGCGGCAACGTCATGATGTGCTTGCGCGCGTGGTTGGTGATGAGAAAGCCTGCCGCTGCTTTCAACTCTTTGGCTGACTCCGGGATGTAGCCCAACTCGAAGTGGGCAATTTTGCCGGTGAGCGAGAGGTTGCTCGTGCCGTCGAACAGGCAACCGTGGTTTCCATCGCGACACCACGGCAGGATGAGTGTCGCGATCTCCATGATTTGGTCACGCTCCCCGCCCATCGGATCAAGCATCATCAACTCCTGCAACATCCGATGCGTCGGGAACTCGTCCGGCGTGAAGTGAGCAAAGGCGAGGTTGCGGACCTCCTTGCTGGTCTTTGGTTCTTTGAGAAACTTCAGCGTGGCGGCTTCGTCGAACTGGCGCTGATAGCTCTCCGCCTCGTCGGGGTGGCTCGCCTTCCAGTCGCGGAAGTCCGCAAAGGTTTCGAGTGTGGTCGCGCCCGGCGGCATCCGTTCGGCGCGGAATTGCTGGAGCGCGAGTGCGTGCCGAGCGATGTCGAGTAACTGGTCGTGGCGTTTTTTCTGCCAATCTTGGAACGCATCCTCGTAAAGCAGGTTCAGGTATTTGGCGATTTGCGCCTGCCGGAGCATCTGCTTGTCCTCCTGCGACGAAGTTCCAATCATCCGCGCGACCAGCGCGGTCGCGGCGGAGAGATGGTCGGGCGTCAGCGGCAGTCCCTTTGTGTCGAGGTAATTGATGGTCAGGTCGCCATCCGGGTGGATGATGATTGGCCGCGCGCCTTCCTCGACGGTTGCGGTGTAAATCCCGTAGCTCAAACCTTCCTCGATGATGACGGTGTAACCGAAATATCCTTCGGTCTGTGTGAGGAGGTCGCAGACGGTCACAGATTTTCCCGCGCCGGACATGCCGAGCAACACGGCGTGCTGCGGCGATTTGTTGTCCACCGATCCGGAGAATGTCTCGATGCCCACAAGGTTGTTTTGCGGGCCGTCGTAAATTGCTTCTGCACCGGCAAGATGTCCGGTGAAAGTGCTTGTGACCGGCAGCATGTCTGCGAGGAAACGATGCTCCGAATAGAGTTTCCGATGTTCGTAGCGTCCCCACGTCCAGCCCGGCCAGGTCTGATAGAAAATGTTCTTTGACGTGCTGGGCAGGTTGCTCTCGAAATACTGCGCCGCATTCATCGAGTTGATGGCGTTCTTGATTGCGCCAGACTTCGCGTTGAGGCCGTCGCGGGTCTTGTCCCAAACACGGATGGTGAGCATCGCGTGAAACGGGATGGTCTGGCCCTGCATCAGCGCGTGGATTTTCTTCTGCTTCTTCTCCATCACGGTGAGCAGGGATATTTTCTTTTCGCTGGCGTAGTCGCCGGCCACGCGGTCGTGTTCCTTCTCCTCCTTGCTGATCTCTTGCGAAATTGGCAGCGGATCAACATTCACCGTGATGGTGTAGTCCAGCAGGCGCAAGTTGGTGAGCCGCTGAATAATTCCTGGATAGGTCGTGCGCGGCCAGCGGGTGAGCACAATCAGCGAGTGGTAGTGCCCGTCGAGAAAGAACCCCGAATCGCTCTGCCCGTTGCCCTCGCTGTGCCAGCAATTCTCTTGGATCGAAAGTTCAGGCGCGAAGCCGTCTGCCGGGTCGAAATCAAAGCGGTCGTTGAGTGACGGGTTGAGAAACCGCTTGTAGTGCCGGAAGTGGTCGAGGTCGGACATCGGCAGAATACGCGCCCCGCCCGAACCGAAAATCTCCAACAACAACCGATGAATATGCTCGAACTCGGTTTCGAGTTGGTCGAGCAGTGTGTTGTAGTATTCGCGCCGGGCGGCGGCGGTCTGGAACGCTTTGGGAAAGTTCTCCAACGAACGCGAAATGTAGAAGATCACGCGCTGACGGCGGAGTTTGCGTTCCGACATCGCCTGCCAGTAGCGCGAGAACCGCTCGTTGCGGGCGCGTTTTGTCCAGACGTTGGGAAACTTTTCTGTCTCCTGCTGATAGCGCAGCAACTCCCCCTTGTAATCGGAATCGCAGAAGTATTGCACTTGCAGGCGCTGATGCTCGTGGAGCGAGGCGAGCAGGAGACAGAGTTGGTCTTGGAAGTCATTCAGGTCGGCGGCGGGGCTGTTCGTGAGGTCGGGCGCTTCAAAAATGAAACCCTTGGACACGTAACCGCCGCGCCGGAGATGGTTGAACACCATCATGCCGCGAACAAAAAAACCGTTGGGAGCGCGCTCAAGCATAGGTCAGATGCGAATGGATGAAAGGGCGTTGGTGATGGCAACCTCTTGCGAGCGGAGTTCCTCGCGCATCTCGTCAACGTGGGCAAGTTGGTCGGCGAGTTCCTCAACGGTGCGGGCGCGGGCAAGGTTCTGTAGCGCAGTCTCGGCCTCGCGGATGTGCGCCAGCGCGCGTTCGATGTGCGCGCGAACAATCGGTTCACCACACGGTTGATTCAGGCCGGTGCACAAGGCGGTGTCGGCGGTTTGCAGCCGGGCACGGAGCGCGTGACGGTTCAAGTCAACGGCATTGGATTCGCCAGCAGTCATGGCATTTCCTCCGAGAGCGGGTGACGGAAAGTTCGCGTGTTCTGGACTTCTGGAGCGAACCCGCTGCCGGAAATCCAATGCTCGAAACAATCGCAGTCGTATCCAGGCGGCTTCCCCTGCCGCAGGCCGAAGATGTAGGCGAGACAGAGGGCCACGGGCAGCAGGGCGACAATGCAGGAAGTCAGGAAAGAGGACTTCAACATGACGAGGAGCACGAAGAACACCGTGATGCCCGCGCCGATGCCGCCCACGAGCCACCAGAACAAACCTCCCTCCAATCCCCACGTCCGGCCTTTGGAGTCGGAGGCGGCGTTGGTGTCGGTGAGGCGGAGGTCTGTTTTCATGGCGGCTCAGGGCGGCTGGTGGCGGGTTGTGTGGCGAGATCAGAAATTGCCGACGCCGACGCTGCTGTTCGCGTCGAGGCCAAAGATTTTGTAAAACGCAAAGATGACCGCCGGAGCAGCGGCTATAATCGCGCCGCCGATGATGGACATCTTGCCCTGGTCCACGTCGCCGCGCCGGATGGCGAAACCGCCGTAGATGACACAAGAAATGCCGAGCACGAACCCGAACATCATGATTACGGCGAGGCTGTTGCTGATGCCGGTCTTGAGCTCGGTGGAGTTGAATGCCTGCGCGAAGGCCGGCATAACGTTGAGGGTGAGGAAAGCAGCGGCCACGAGGAGCGAAGGCAGCCGCGAACGAACTTTGGGTTTGATGTGCTTGATGAACTTCATACGCGTTTGTTTTTCTTTCTTTCGTCAGCGGCTTTTCCGCCGAACACGCGATGACAATCCCACAAGCGCGCAAAGTGGTGGTGTATGTCCTACACAACATTCACGCTCAGTCCGGGCTACAAATCAGGAATGAACAAAACAACAGACCCGGCGAAGCTCACCAAACTCCACGAACTGACCTCCCTGCTGCCGCGCGAAATCCGCGGCCAGTCCCACGCGCTGCCGCGAATCATCTCCTCGGTAAAACGTGGCGAACTCGGCCTAACGAAGCCCGGTCGTCCGCGCGGGAGTTTTCTGCTGCTCGGACCAACCGGCGTCGGAAAAACAGAAACGGTCGTGGTGCTGACGACACAGATTTTCGGTGCGGGACAACTGTTTCGCTTCGACATGTCAGAATTCCAGAATCAAGAGGCGCTTGGCTTGTTGCTCGGTGCGCGGCTCGGAGAAGTCGGCTACTTGGGCGGCGTGCGTGAACGTGCGTCACAAGGGTCGCTGCTTTTTGACGAAGCAGAAAAAGCACACCCGCGCGTACTGGACATTCTGCTGCAACTGCTGGACGCGGCGCGGATCACCGTGGCGACGGGACAAACGCTGGACTTCAGCGGCTTCTACATCTGGCTCACGTCAAACATCGGCTCTGCCGAATTGATGAGCCTCCAGCACTCGAACGATGCCACGCTGGAACGCCATGTCCTCACGCGGGCGCAACAGACCTTGCGCCCGGAAATCTTCGCGCGCGTCAACGAAAAGCTCGTGTTCCATCGGTTGAGCTACGAACACCAGTTGGAGATTGCGGAGAAGTTTCTGTCCCGCGAGATCGAGTTTCTCGCCGCGCGCGGCCACAAGCTCGAACTGGACAAGACGGCGCTGCCGTTTCTCGTGCGAAAGGGATTTCATCCGAAGCTCGGCGCGCGCCCGATGCGCGATGCCGTTGAAAGACTGGTCGGTGACGCGGTGAGCGAGTGTCTGCTGGAAGCGCGGGTGGCTTGCGGCGCTCTCGCGGTGGATGAGACGCGCGATCGCCTCGCCGTCTTCTGAATCAGGCAAGGGACAGAAACAAATGACTTTCGCCCATGTCCTTGTCTGGTTGCACCGCGCCGAGCTTCCGCTTTCGCAGTTGCACGCAGACTTTGCGAACGGCCTTTCGTCTTGCCGCGCTCTTGGGAAGTTGAACGAGCAAGCAATCGGCGAACTGGTCGCGTGCTTTGCTCCAGTAGATGTCAGGCACAATCACTTCGACCGCGCCTGCTTCGTAAAGTGCCTCAACAAACTTTCCAGTCTGACATTTTACAGCATTGCGCGCGGGCCGGAATCGTCCCAACGAACGCGAAGTTTTGTCGTTGGCTTTCTTCGCGAGCCATTTTCGCACCTCGCTGCGATTTGGTTTCTCCAGGAGCGAACGCACAAAGACATTCAGAATGTGTTTTTCCATCGTTCCATTCTTGGCCGGCAGCTTGGCCGACTTGCCTCGAACTTTCGGCAACGATTCATCCTTCGCCGTCGCCTCCCGATATGCGTCCGCGCTGACAATCTGGCCGCGAAGGTAGAATCGTTCCGAGAGAAGCGCCCCATCGCTCAACCACATACGGTTTCGTCCGGTGAACTCACCGCGCACGGTCGAGACTTCGAGTTGAAGTTGTCCGTTGTCGTGCCACTCGCGCTGGATGCCCGTGCCGTGAACCATTTTGTATTTGCCGAGCAAGCGACCCGATTCATTCCACTGACGGCAATTACCGTGCAAGAGGCCGTTGCGAAAGGGTTCTTCCGAGGCGCGTTTGCCGTTCTTGTGCCAGACGCGGACAATCCCATGCCTGCGACCGTCCCGCACGGGCACTCGCTCGCGGATCTGTCCGTTTCGAAAAAATGTTTTTTGGATGGTGGCGCTCACGTCTCGCACATCCGTTTCTACTACGATCCGCACTTTCCGTCGCCATTCAACACTTGCCGATCTGAAAAGCCAATCCAGAGTTGTTCACCGCTGGCAATTAACAGAAGGGGCGCGAAGTCAACGCGCCCCCACGAGAGGCACTGCGAAGCGCCTATGGGAGAAACACGCCAAGCTGCGCCCGATTGGGCGCGTGCTTCGGCGTCTCTCTCGTCCTCTAAAAATTCGCAGTTTTCTCGTGGGACTAGGCCGTTGCGACGCAAAAGTCATGGATTTGTCGTTATGTCATCGTTTGCTGCACATTTGTTTGCAGAGGTCATTTTTAACAAGTTTCAGCGGCGGCTGCAACCCCTCTGCGAAGGTCGGCAAACATCCCGTCGCCAAGCGACAATTTCCCGCGATGAAAACCTAGAGGCAAAAACCCGGCGGCGGCGGAAAGCTCAAGGAGGAACGGAAGCCACGACCCGTAGTATCCTTGAACTTTCCACCGCCGCCATACAATCCACAGTGGTTTTCATCGCTGTCCCGGCGACCAGCCGAATGGCTCGCCATGTGGGTTGCAATCCGATAAGAATCAGCGAGCGCCGAAAATTCTTATGAGCAAACCGAGCCACAAAGCAAAGACGGGCAAAACGATTCAGCACAAGCCCGCCGACTACGACAATGTGCTGTCCGGTGTGGTCGAACTTTTGAACGCAGCGCGGCGTGCGTCAGCGCGAGTCGTCAACTCACTGATGACGGCGACATATTGGGAAGTTGGGCGGCGGATTGTGGAACACGAGCAGGCGGGGGAGAAGCGGGCGGAATATGGAGAAGAACTGGTGCGGCGATTCGCTCTGGACCTCACCGAACGATTTGGGCGCGGATTTGGTTTTTCCCAGGTCAAGATGATGCGCCAGTTTTATCAGACTTTCCCAGATGCTCACACTGCGAAGCCATTGATTCTTGAATCATCGGATGAAAAATCAGGAATTGGCCGATCAGTGATTGGCCAATCTGAAAACCCGGATTCCGCTCTCGCACCAATTGGCCGATCAGTGATCGGCCAATTCAGCGAGCGTTCCTCGGTTAGGTTTTCACGCGCACTAGATCGTCTCGGCCAGATCGCCCGCGCTTTCCCTTTGCCATGGACACATTACGTGCGTCTGTTGCGCGTTCGGAACGCGCATGCGCGCGAATTTTATGCGCGCGAAGCGTTGGCGGGCGGATGGGTGGTGCGGCAGCTTAACCGCCAAATCAACTCGCAGTTTTACGAACGCACGGCGTTGTCGAAAAACAAGACCGCGATGCTGATAAAAGGTGAGAAGCCCAAGCCGGGTGATGCCGTCTCCGCTGACGAGGAGATTCGTGATCCGCTGGTGCTCGAATTTCTCAATCTGAAAGACGAATACTCCGAAAGTGATTTGGAAGAAGCGCTCATTCGCCATCTTGAAACCTTCCTGCTCGAACTCGGCAACGAGTTTGCCTTCGTTGGACGGCAGAAGCGGTTGCGAATCGGCAACGAATGGTTTCGCGTGGACTTGCTGTTTTTCCACCGGCGGCTGCGTTGTCTGGTCATTATTGACCTCAAGCTGGGCGGACTCGTCCACGCCGATGTGGGCCAGATGAATCTTTACTGCAACTATGCCCGCGAACATTGGATGCAGCCCGACGAACATCCACCCGTGGGTCTGATTCTTTGTACCGACAAGGATGATGCGCTCGCCCGCTACGCGATGGAAGGTTTGGGAAGTAAATTGCTCGTCCGTGAGTATCTCACGGCGCTGCCGAAAGAATCCGTGCTGGCTGCGGAAGTCGCGCACACACGGGAATTGCTGGAACGGCAAGTCGAACTGCGCCGAATGGCGCGTGGAAAATCCAATTGAGGCTTCGGTCGGCGGTCGGCGAGCGGGGAAAGTGGAGCGAAGAGCGGAGAGAAGCGTCTAGCGAATCGTAGCCGGAGCGCAACGCCCGCTGCCGAGCCGCAGACGGAAGCCCGCCGCTCTTGCGGCCCTGCACCATGCAAGCTCGTGACGAGCGCGCGGTTTGAGAAGTGGAACGGGCGGCGGCGAGAGGGGTACGGGGCGACGGCCAACCCGTGAAGCGAAGCAAACCGCGCGTTGGTCACGGCGGAGTCGGAAGTTTACGCGGTGCTCCGGCTCGCAATACGCGCAGCGAGAATCCTCGTCCGTTCTCATACGGTTCAATGGTGCGACCCTGGCAAACGATCCCAGTGCAACCACGGATCACTGCGTGCAAAATCTCCATCTCGAAGGAGCATATCTGGAACTGCGCAACATTGACGGTGGCGCAGGCGGTCGCGCGACAATCGGCATTCACTATGCCGCCGAGAAAAGCGGAAAGCTGCGGTTGATCGTAAACGGCGCGGATTATTCCTTTGTGAACACCTCAGCCACCGGTGGGTGGAGCAATTTTACAGGTTATTCCGGCCTCACAGTTCCGCTCGGCCCGGGCAAAACCAACGTCGTCCGATTGTTGGGTGGTCACGGCAGTGTAAACGTGGATTGCCTCAAAGTTACCCCATTCGATACGACGGAGAAACAACCCGCTCCGATGCCATAGACTGTTTCTCAAAAGCAATTTCCGAAAAGGTGGGGCAAACCTACCGGTTTGCGCTGTAGCCGCCGACGTGAGGAGGCGGAATCCTGCGAAAAACCGGGGACGTCCGCCTCGTCACCTCGGCGGCTACCAATTTTGAAACCGCTTCAACAGGTCTGCCCTTTTCACCCACGGCGCTGAGGACGCAACGCCAAATCTGGTGATGTCAAAGTCGCACAATTGTCTTGAGGCCGGCCAATTGTCCATAGGGTTCGGTGAGTTGTCCATTCCAATAAACAGGTGCTGTGTTAAGGTTTCACCATGACCAACAAGTTAAAGTTAAGATTGCGCAAGGCATCTGCACCTTATTGCGTCACGAGATAAAAAACTCAGAGAATGGTAACAACCAATAAAAAAATGAAAACGAAATCCAAATCAGTTGTCGCTGCAGTTGCAGTCTGTCTTGCAGCATTGCCCGCCACTCATGCACAAACGGTTGATGGCAGCATGCTGTTCAACCCCAATGTTGATCTCTCCACACTGTCGCAAAATGGTCATGTGGGGGTTGTGGGAGGCGTTTTTCTTACCTCCTATAATTACTACCCGCAGGTAAATTATCTGGGTTATTATGACAACGGTGGAGATGGTCTGGCAAACAGCCATGTGGTGTCGCTTTGGGATAATTCTGCCGGTAACACACTGCTTGCCTCGGTGACGGTGCCGGCCGGAACGTCCGCGCCCTTGGTGAATGGTTTCCGGTGGGTGCAATTACCTTCAACCGTGGGCATGACTTACAACAACTGGTATGTTATCGGTGCGCAAACGGATAATGTGGATACGTGGGGGGATTTGATTACTGGCGGTGCGCAAGTCTCATTCAGTGGGCAGTATGCAAATTTGGACAGCGGATACGAATTTTCCCGCGCAGGCCGATATGGAAATATTGGAGATGGAGCTCCACCGAACCAAGCAGGAGGATCAGACGCGATCTATCCGGCTGCTAACATGGGTTATAATGTGGTCCCCGAACCATCAACTTTGGCTCTGTTGGGGATTGGAATGTCCATGGTGCTTGGAATTGCACGGAATCGGAAAAGTTAAGGGTTTGATTTAACAGGAAAAGCCGCCACCTCAGGTGGCGGCTTTTTTTTATCCACCCGTAACCGGATCAGCCAGACACTTGCCTTCGATGAAATGATTGCGATGCTGCAGCAATTGAGTAAGGTGGCTTTTGAAAACATTCACCGTTTATGAAGTGGCGCGAGAAGCATGAAGGATTTGTTGGGCAACGCCTGGTTGTGGTGCCCCGGCCCATCCTGACGACTGCGCTCAAATCTCCATTGCTTCAACATTTGCTGCCGACCGATGCGGGATATTATCCGAAAGCCAAAGGACACACCTGCGTCCGCGAGCGAGGGTGCCCGGAAGTCATTTTCATCTATTGCGCCGAGGGAAACGGCTGGTGCGAGATCGCGGGCCGCAAACAAGAGATCACCAAAAACCAACTGCTGGTCATCAATGCCGGCACCCCGCACGTCTATGGCGCGGCCCAGAATTCACCTTGGACGATTCATTGGTTTCACGCCATCGGATCAAATGTGCCCGTCTATCTGGAAAAGCTTGAAGTTTCGCCGGAGAAACCAGTCGTGCCGCTCGGCGGCGACGTGCAGTTGTTCTCCCTGTTCGAGGAAGTTTTGGAAGGATTGGAACACGGTTTTACTTCGACCCATCTAACCTATGCAGCGCACTCCTTGACGCACTTGATGGGATTGATCCTGCGGCACAAGGAAGAATTCGGTTATGGTGAAACCAGTGTGCGCGAGCGGATGGCAAAGAGTATCGAGTTTATGAAAGGCCATCTGCGCGAACCCCTGGCGGTGGCAACGCTGGCTGCGCTTGCGAATCTCTCTCGCTCGCACTACACGACCTCGTTCCGCCGCGTGACGGGTTACGCGCCGCTGAGTTATCTGAATCACCTGCGGATGCAGCGCGCGGTGCAATTGCTTAACACCACCGAATTGTCCATCAAGCAGATCAGCGATCAACTGGGTTTCTCCGATCAGTTTTATTTCTCCCGCGCCTTCAGTAAGATGCACAACCATTCACCGTCGGAACACCGGCGGCGTTACGGGGCATAGAATTTTCGGCACAGACCATGCCCAAATCCATGGGTTGTGTTTACTGGCAATACAATGACATCTGGCCGGGCATGAACTGGTCGTCGGTGGATTACTTTGGCCGTTGGAAAGCGCTGCATTATATGGCGCGAACATTCTACTCACCACTTCTCGTTTCCGGGCTGGAAAACATCAAGGACGGAACGATTGACCTTTTTGTCACCAGTGACGAACTGGAATTGCATCGCGGCAAACTGAGTTGGAACGTGACAGATCTGGCCGGCAGAACTTTGCGCCACGATTCCATGTCTGTGCCGCTTCCGGCCCGCAAAAGCGAGAAGGTGAAAACGCTGGATCTGCAAACGGAAGTCAAGAACCAGGGTGCGAACGGCCTGTTGACGTGGCTGAAGCTGGAAGTGGACGGCAAAACCGTTTCCGAAAACCTAGTGTTGCTGGCCTTGCCGAAAGAATTGAAATTGAGCGATCCCAAACTGGCGTCTTCAGTCAAAGAATTGGGCGACGGGTTTCTGGTCACCATTCAGTCTGCGACGCCCGCGCTGTGGGTTTGGCTGGGGCTGAAGAATGCGGATGCAAAATATGCCGACAACTTTATCCACCTCATGCCGGATGTGCCGCAAACGGTTCTGGTTCAGCCTAAAGAACCGATAAGCCGGGAAGTTTTCCTCGGTGAACTGCAAGTTCGCAGTCTTTTCGATACGTATTCACCAGCATGATGTTTCGCGTTCGGTCAGAACCATCTGCGGATGCAACGCGCGGTGCAGTTGCTCAACGCCACTGAATTGTCCATCAAACAGATCAGCGATCAACTGGGCTTTTCCGACCAGTTTTACTTTTCGCGCGCCTTCCGAAAGATGCACAACCATTCGCCTTCGGAGCACCGGCGGCGCTACAGCCAGTGAGCTAAGTCGCACAGGCGTCACCCAATCTTCCCTGGCAGCGACCAGCCAATTGTCCATGCTCTTCGTTTAGTAATCCATTCCGCGCCTCCCGCTTATATGCAACGATGGTTGCATGAGCCAACACAGCCAACGGATTATGAACTGCCGTCTGATGATGTCCTGGCGCAAAAGCGTTACCGCTTTCGACAATGACTGACCCCGACTGACCCCCGTATCGCGGGGGTCGCCGCATGATTTGTGGATGAACCAGCCCCCAACCCCCAGTAAAGCATGAAAATAAAATTCAAAATTACAAAACTGAGTGAAATACAAAAATTCGGCATCGCCTTGAGCGTGGCGACGTTTGCCGCGTGGTCCAGCTATGCAGATACTGAGCAATGGCAGGGCGTGCCGGGAGTAAGTGCGACCACTAACTGGACCGATGCCGCCAACTGGACGGCTCCGCAGCAAACTTATTACAACCAGGTTCAATTCAGGGGAATTGGTGCCAACAACAGCGCGAATTTTTCCGTGAACAATGTGCTGGACAGCACTACCGGAGTCGCCCAGATGCCGATTTGGGAACTGGACTTTGTCCCGACCAATGGCAATTACACGACGCTGATTAATCCGGGGGTTACCTTGACGGTCGGGGTGGGCAATCACGGCTACCTGACCGTGGGGGCCGACCAGTTGAGCGGAAGCAGCCCCGCTCCGGCCAACGCAGTGGAAACGATCACCATCACGGGCAGCGGCGGAACGCTAAACATGCCCGGAACGAGCGCCAACCTTTGGGTGGGCCAAGGATCGCCAACGCCGGGCGACAACCATAATGTCACGCTGGACCTTTCGGGTCTGGATACCTTCAACGCCAGCAGCGGCGCGGGCAGCGGCAATTTCATCCGCGTGGCTAGCGGAAACCAGGACGAAAACAGCACCATGCCAAACCAAAATGGCACCTTGTATCTGGCCAAAACCAACGTGATTTCCTTGGGGAATGATTTTCAAATCTGCAACACGCTCGGCAGCAATTCAATGACGTGCGGGGTCTATCTGGGAATCTACAACTATATCCTGACCGGCACCGGCAACCTGGTTGTGGGCGGCCCGGGCACCGGGTCAGCCGGGGCCATGATAGCCTTTAACCCGGCCTTCGTGGGCGGACCTGATGCGCTGGTGGCCTATTTGGGCGGCAATGGCGGGGATGGGCGCATTGTTAATTTTTATATCGGCAACGCCAACGGCAATTCGCAAGTTGCCGGCACCGCCCTTTGCGATTTTACCGGCGGCAACATCACGGTAATGGCGGGCACAATGCAACTGGGCCAGGGCGGCAGCGCCGGGGCCAATTCGCAGGGCACCCTGAACTTTAACGACGGCAGCGTCAATGCGAACAACGCTACCATCGGCAATCAGCAAGTCAGCAGCGGCGGCATGGGCGTGGGAATTGTTAATATCGACACCAACGCGACGTTGACCGTCAACAACACGCTGACCTTGGCCGCCGTTACCGGCACACTGACGCCGGGAAGCGCTGGCATCATCAACGTCAATGGAGGCGCAGTGGTGGCCAATACCGTTGTTGCTGGAGGCGGGTCGAGTGCGATCAAACTCAAAGACGGTGCGCTGACGGTTTCGGGCAAAGCCGGAACAGTCGCGGCTCCCCTCAGCACGATCACCGCCACCAATTCGGCGTTCAGCCTTGCGTTGGCTTCCACTTCATCATCCAACAATATTGTGGTCACAAGCCTCACAACGGGCGGCACAACCAACATCATCAACCTCACCTCCGCGCCTGCGTTTCCCAGTTATCCGGTGCAGATTCCGCTGGTCAAGTACTCCGGCGGCATTAGTGGTGCCGGCTACAATTTCGGGCTTGGCACGCTGCCGCCGCTTTATGCAGGGCACCTCGTTAATAATTCCGCCAACGCCACCATTGATTTGGTGCTGACCGCCGGCTCCAGCACTTTGACCTGGACAGGTTCAAGCAGCGGCAACTGGGATACCAGCACGGCGAACTGGACCTCCGGCGGCCCGGCTATTTATTCCGATGGGGCTTTTGTGCAATTCTTAAACGGGGCGAACAATAATACCGTCAACCTCACAACCACACTCTCGCCAGCCGGTATCACCGTCAGCAACACCTCGCCGGCCTACACGTTTAACGGCAGCGGTTCCATCAGTGGTTCCAGCGGTCTGATAAAACAAGGCATCGGAACGCTGATCCTGGATAACGCTGGAAATAATAATTTTTCCGGTGGCGTGACCATCAGTGGCGGCACCTTGCAGGTCGGCAATAACGATGCTGCAGGCAACCTGCCGTCCGGTTCCATCACCGACAATGCGAATCTGGTTTATGCTCGTTCAGACGCCTTGACGGTGAACAACAACATTTCGGGAACCGGTTCTGTAATACATAAGGGTGGCAGCACGCTTACTCTGAGCGGCGCAAATACCTTCACAGGAAACGCGGTTGTCACGAACAGCAGCACGTTGATAGTGGGCAGCTCATCCGCATTGGGTGGCGGCAGTGGCAGCGTCATCGTGGCCAATGGATCCACGCTGGATATCAATGGCAATTATGGATCGAAAGCTGTCGTGGTTTCCGGGGCTGGCGTAGACGGCAACGGGGCGATCACCGACAACGGCGGCGCTGTTTATGGTTACGCGTCCAGCGTGACGCTGGCAGGCAATACCACCTTTGGCGTCCCCAATCGCTGGGATTTGATTAACGCCACCCTTGGGACGGGAGGCAATGCCTACAATTTGACTTTGAATAGTGCGACGTATTTCGAGTGGAGCAGCGTCACCGTGGATCCTGCGCTTGCAAACATTAATTTGTTGTCCGGCACCTGGGGTGTGAAGGGATCAACCACCTTCGGCAATCCAAGTTCTACCTTGACCTTGAGTCCGGGTGCGCAACTGGTTTTTTGGAACCCGAATGTTAATATGAACAAGGCGGTGGATTTTCAGGCCGGCGCGACAATTAGCGTTGGTGGCGGAGACCATATCATGAACGGGGCAATGACATTGGGAACCGGCTTTTGTTCTTTCAACATTAACGGCGGCACCTCCTTGACGGTCAGCAATGTTTTGAGCGGGAGTGGCACGGCCTATGTGAATGGCGGCAGCGGCACACTGGTGCTTGCGGGTAACAGCCCATCCTACTCTGGCAATGTGTCGCTCTTCACGGGTTCGGTCGTAGTGAATGGCACCATCGGCGGCACAGTCACCAGTCAATCAGGAAGCACGGTCGCCGGCGGCGGCACGGTCAATGGGTTGGTTGACGTCGGCGGAGCGCTTCTTCCCGGAGCAGCCAGTGCGGCTGGAACTTTCCATGCGCAAGGCGGTTTGACGTTGCAAGGCGGCGCCGCTGTGACGATGGATCTGGCGCCCACTCTTGGCATTGGCGGTGGGACCAACGACCTCGTGGCCGTCACCGGTGACCTCAACGTGAATGGCAACAACATCACCATCAACCCGCTCACCGGGACGCTGGCGACAGGGACCTACACCTTGTTTACCTATACCGGCAATCTCAACGGATCATTTGGCACGGCTTCGACAGTATCACAGTCCCGCTACGGTTTCACCATTGACACCAGCACGGCTAACCAGGTGAAGCTGATCGTTACGGGCGTGGCCAATACTCTGGCTTGGAACAACGGTGCCAACAACGGTCAATGGGATGTTCAAAGTTCCTTCAATTGGACCAACTTGACCACGCATGTTGAAGACCAGTTCTACACTGCGGATATCGTGCTGTTGGACGACAGAATCCTCACCGCACCGAATCCGGCGACGAACCTGGTGATTGGCACCGGGCAGGTGGTTGCACCGAGCGTGGTGACAAATAATTCAAGCGCGAACTACTCCATCAGCGGCGCGGGCAAAATCAGCGGCACCGCGAGCATCGTCAAACTCGGCAGCAGCACCCTGACCATAAGCAACGTCAATGATTTCACCGGCAACTTCACGATCGCCTCCGGCACGGTGAAACTCAATGGCCTCACCTCGGCGGCGGGAGCACCCAATGGCACATTGACCATCAGCAACGGTGCCACGCTGGCGGTGAATTTGTCGGGGGGGTACCCGGCTGGCGACGCCGGCTTCGGCAACAAGCCGATTGTCGTGTCCGGCACCGGTGCCAACGGCCAGGGGGCCATACAATTCACCGGCAACCCGCTTTACAGCGACAGCGCCACGCTCGGTCTCGGCCAAAACATCAAGTTGACCGGCAACACGACGATCAGTGGATCCGGCCGGTTCGATTGGGGCTATCCGGGTGTTGGCACCACATTGAGCAGCGGTGGCAGCAATTATAACCTGACCGTCAGTGTCGGAGGTTATTCCGAATGGAAAAGCATCGGCATTGATACGAACCTTGGAAATATTGACCTTTACACAAGTGCTGGCAGCCAGCAGACCATGCGCATCCAGGCTTTGGGCGTCAGCCTGGGCAATCCCACCAATGTCCTCACGCTGCACTCCAATATTCTTTTTAGCATCCAGCACGGCGACACGACTGCCGGCGACAACGGATACGCGAAAGTCGTCCATATCCTGCCCACTGCCGCTTTGCAATACCAACCCAGCGGCGGCGCGGGCGATTACCGGCTGAAAACCTCGTTTGTGCTGGAAGACAATTCAGGACTGTATTTATACGGTGTGGACGGCGGCAGCGGTAGCGGCGTCGCCATCTCCGGAACGGTCATTCTGAACGGGTTGGCCAATTTCCAAATTGGTAACGCCCCGGTTACCTTCAGTAATGTCATCAGTGGCGCGGGCGGTTTCTACTTGAACCAATACGGCGGCAACCCGCTGGTCTTCACTGCGGCCAATACCTACCAGGGCGTCACGGACATCCGTTCCGGCATGGTGCTCGCGTTGATCGGCAATGGCTCGATTTCGGGCAGCACCAACATCAGCCTGGCGGCGAGCGCAATCCTGAATGTGAGCGGCCGCACCGATCAGACGCTGACGCTGGGAGCCGGTCAGACCTTGCAAGGCAGCGGCATCGTCAACGGAAACTTGTCGGTTGGCTCCGGCGCAGCCGTTGTGCCCGGCGGTGCTGGAACGATTGGAACATTGACGGTGACCAACAGCGTGGTTTTGTCTGGCACAACCCTGATGGATTTGAACCAGACTGCTGGAACGCGTGACCAGATCACCTGTGCCAGCATTACTTATGGCGGCACGTTGAGCCTGGCCAATCTTGCGGGCACCCTGGCGGCGGGCAACAGCTTCAAGTTGTTCAACGCGTCGAGTTATAGCGGCACGTTCAGCAGCATCACGCCAGCGACTCCTGGTGCGGGATTGCAATGGGACACGAGCAGCCTCTTGGCAAACGGCACCATCGCTGTGGTCGCCAGCTCTGCTCAACCGACCATTTCCAGCATCACGCTTGTCTCCGGCAACATCGTTCTCCAAGGCGCAGGTGGGCCGCCAAATGGAACTTACCACGTCCTGACAAGCACAAACGTCGCATTGTCGGTGATCAACTGGACCGCGCTTGCAACGAACCAGTTCAGCCCGTCCGGAGCCTTTGGTTTCACCAACGCAATCAACGCCGCAGACCCACGGAGATTTTATCTCCTGCGGGTGCCGTGACGTTACGACGGTGGTTTGCCTGCCGCCGGCGGTAATGCTGGCGGCAGGGTGGTTCGAGTTGATGAATATAAAAGGATCAGATGAAATTGAAGCGGCAGTCAGGTATTGGCACACGGGCATTCACCCTCATTGAGTTGTTGGTGGTCATCGCGATCATCGCCATTCTCGCAGCAATGCTGCTGCCGGCCTTGTCCAGGGCCAAAATAAAGGCGCAACAAATCAGCTGCGTGAACAACCTCAAGCAGATCAGTCTGGCCAGTCAAATGTATGTTGATGAGATGCATGTTTGGGTCGGGCCGCTCGACCCGAATCCTATGTCGAGCCAAGGGGATTGGATGGGGGCTATGCTCGCCTATTACGGAAAAGCCACCAACGTATTGATTTGTCCTGTTGCGCCTAACAAGGGAAATCCGGGCGGAGCGGTAAACCCGGCTGGAACTGCCGATCAGGCGTGGCACTGGACGCTTTCCACTCCTGTTTATTCTTCGAGCTACGGGTTCAACAAGTGGTTATCTTCAGACTCCAATCTGGTTCTCGGCAACGGGGCCGCTCATCCCGATTGGCTGATAAAGAACGCGAATGTTCTTCAAAATCCAACGCTGACACCGGTTTTTATGGACAGCACCTGGATCAATCTAGACCCGCTTGAAACCGACCCGCCGGGCGGAAATCCGCACAACCTTTACACCGGAGATCCTTCAAAGGAGGGCATGCAACGCATAACCATTGCCCGGCATGGATCAAAAGCTGCAGGTGTCGCACCGCGTTCTGTTCCGCTGGGACAACCATTGCCTGGCTCGATTGTTATTGGATTTACTGATGGCCATGTAGAGGTAACCAAACTAGAATCATTGTGGAGTCTTTATTGGCATCAGAACTGGAAGACTCCCACGGTTCGTCCGCCATGATTCCGATTTCATGCTGAAATTCACGATCAGTTTCTTGCGCGATTCAAATCCCGTTCATGCATGGCACCCATGAGAATTTTCAGAGGCCCTTTATGGATACTCGTGAGTGTCTGGTCTGTTTCGCCGGGAGATGCCGGGCCGCTGTTACCGCCTGTGCAAGTGGGGAATTTTCTCAAGATGACCAATGGCAACGTCCGGCTCGAATACGATTTGAGCACGGGGCGCGCGGATTTCCTGTGGCAGAACAGCCGCAAAATCGCAGGCTTCTACGCCGGGTTCGGTCTGTATGACAGCGGCGTGCTGACGAACTACGTCACCGGCCCGGTTTACACCAATCGTTCGTGGACGGTGACGAGCAACACGGTGGAAGTGATTTCGACGTCCGGCGGACTGCCGACGATGAAACAGGTTTTCATCCTCGCGAATGACGACAGTTTTCTGACGCGCTTGGAGGTGGTGGGGAACGGGCTGCAATCGCGATGGATGGGGCCGGTGGTCATGGATCAGGTTGGCGGTGTGGACCTCGGCAGTGCCAATGACAACCGTGCCCTCACCGTGCCGTTCGATAACGACTCATTCACCTTCAGCTACAACGCCATGCCGATCAACAACACGAGCACGAGCTACGAGGTCGGCGCGTTTTACGACAACACGTCGCGTAACGGCCTCGTGGTCGGTTCGGTGACGCACGACACTTGGAAGACGGGCGTTTATTTCCAAGGCGCAAACAACAAGTTGAACGTACTCAATGTTTATGGCGGCGTCACTTCAAGCGACACGCGCGATGTCGAGCCACATGGTTTGGTGAAGGGCAACACGATTTCTTCGCCGACAGTTTTCGTCGGATTCGGCAGTGATTGGCGCACTGTGATGGAAGCTTACGGCGACACGAACGCCGCCATCGCGCCCAAGCTCACATGGAATGGCAGCGTGCCCTTTGGCTGGAATAGTTGGTATGCCTACACGTCGGGCGTGAATCTCTCCAACGCCTCGGCGGCTTCGTGGTTCATCAAAACCAATCTCCAGTCGAACCACTTTCATAACCAAGGCGTGGCGTACATCAATCTGGATTCGTACTGGGACAATTTCAGTGACGCACAATTGGTGCAGTTCACCAGCCTGTGCCACAGCAACGGCCAGCGCGCCGGTATCTATCATTCGCCCTTTGTTTATTGGGGCACGGCCCCACAAGGCTCGAATACCTTCATGACCGGCAGCGGCACCTACCGCTGGAGCCACGCGTATCTACGCGCACCGAACGGCGACATCCTGTCCCACAACGGTGCCATCGCACTCGACCCCACGCATCCGGGCGTCAAACAGATGACCGCGTATCTGATGAACTATTTCCGCACGCGCGGCTTTGATTATCTGAAGATGGATTTCCTTTCGCATGGCGCGATCGAAGGTGTGCATTACGACACTAATGTCACCACGGGCATCCAAGCGTTCAACCAAGGAATGCAATACCTCGTCACGCAGAACAACGGTCGCATGTTCCTTAGCGCGTCCATCGCCCCGCTGTTTCCGTATCGCTACGCGCATTCACGCCGCATCTATTGCGACGCCGCTAGCTCCATCAACGACACCCACGACACGATGCAAGCCGTGAATTACGGCTGGTGGCTGCACGGACGGCTGTATCAATTTAACGATCCCGACATGATGAAATTCGCCGGTGCAACTGCGAACGAAAACCAAAGTCGCCTGATCAATTGCGCCATCAGCGGCACGGTTTTTCTCAACAGTGACGACCTCGCTTCATCTGCCGGACAGGCGTTGGCGCAGAATTGTCTGACGCGCGCCAGCATAAATGAAGTCGCCCGCGCTGGTATTTCATTCCGCCCGGTGGAGGGCAACACTGGCGCGAACGCCAGCGATGTTTTCGTCCGGCAGGATGGCGGTACTTGGTATGTGGCAGTATTTAATTACAACACGATATTCAGCGCGACCAAGAACCTCAATCTGGCTCGGTTGGGGATTTCGGGAACTTACACCGCCGTGGATTTGTGGAGCGGTGCGGTGTCCACCGTCAGCGGCACGGCGTGGAGTGTGAGTTTGGGCGCAAAGCAGGCCAAGTTATTTCGATTAGGTTCGGGCAGCACCAGCGCAACCGGCCCAACCAATCAGACACTCGTCGTCGGCAGCCCGGCAACTTTCACCACCGTCGCATCAGGGACTCCGCCCTTCAGCTATGTGTGGAAGAAAAACGGGACAACGGTCGCTGGGCAAAACGCGAATACGATTTCGTTTAATCCGGCAAATCTGAGCGACGCGGGAGTTTATTCAGTGGTCGTAACGGGAGGCAGCGGGAGCGTGACGAACAGCGCGGTTCTATCAACTAACCTTTCGCCAGTGAAATGGGCGGTCGGAAACGCGGATTGGCTCAGTCCGGGTGCATGGAAAGATTTTTCCGGGTCGAACGCGGTTTATTACGACGGAACGGCGGTCGTTTTGGACGACACCGCCAGCGGAGTTTCGCCAATTGTCGTAACGGCCAGCCAATGGATGTCCCCAGCCAGTCTCACGGCAAGCAATGTATCCAAGGACTACAAGATCGTAGGCAGTGGCGGAATATCGGGAGGTGCAACGGCACTCACCAAAACTGGAGCCGGTAAATTGATACTCGCAACGGATAATGACTATACGGGATCAACGACCATCAACGCAGGAAGCTTGCAAATCGGCGATGGCGGGACGAGCGGAAGAATCGGAGGCGGTTCTGTAACAAATAACGCGACGTTGGTATTTAACCGTAGCGACACCTACGCGCCACCAAGCTTTTTGGGTGGGTATCCGGCACTTCGAGGCGGTCCGGGCACGCTCAAGCAGATTGGGTCTGGCAAACTTGTATTCGCCGATCAGTATGTCTTTGGGATCTGGGTCAGCAATCCTAACCAAGGACTTTATGTCGGTCCGGGTTCTACGGCGGAAACCACTTCATACAATCCGGTAGGGGCGGTGACGCTCGAAGGCGGCATTTTGTCGTCATCGGGCGGCAACAGCGCCAGTTATCAAAGTTGGGTTTTGTCGGGTGGAGTGACAGTGTTGAGCAACGCGCAGACTTCTGTGATTACCAACAACAGCATGGTCAACGAGTTCTCACAGATCGAGCTAAGGGATTCAACCGTGTTCAATGTGACTCAGGGTGCGACCAATGGAATTGATTTGTTAGTGCCAGCGGTTTTGACGCATTCATATTGGGAATACGGGAACTGGGGCACACTGGTTAAAACTGGAAACGGAACAATGCTTCTGACCGCCGCCAACCTCTTTCAAGGCGAGGCGATTATCAGCGGGGGGACACTGTTGCTCAACAGTCCCGGTTCGATTGGGGCTTCGGGTTTTCCAGTGACGGTGCAATCCGGCGGGCACTTTGGCGGCACTGGCACAATCAATCGCAATGTCAGCGTGCAATCGGGTGGATTTCTTGAACCTGGGGCGGGCGGCTTGAATCTCGGCACGCTGACGGTCAATGGAAACCTCACTCTGGCCGGGACAACTGCGATGCAATTGAACCGGGCGAATTCGCCTTCAAATGATGTGATCGTCGTCGTCAACGCACTGGCTTTCGGCAGCACTTTGACGGTTTCAAATACGGGGCCGGCATTGGTGGCAGGAAATAGCTTCAAGTTGTTCAGCAAACCGGGTACGGGAACATTTAGCACGGTGACTTTACCCGCGCTCGGTGCTGGGCTGGCGTGGACAAACAAGCTGGCGACAGATGGAAGCATCGCCGTGATGCAAACCGTGAATCTGACCCCGACGAACATTGATCTGGAATGGAACAGCACAAGCCTGACTTTGAACTGGCCAGCAGATCACACGGGTTGGCGGCTTCAATCGCAAACAAACAATCTCAACACCGGACTTGGCACGAACTGGTGGAATGTGGCTGGCGCGGAAGCAACCAATCGCTGGAGCGTTCCCGTCAACACAATCAATCAAAGCGTGTTCTTCCGGTTGATTTTTCCGTGACCAAAACATTTCATCGCACGACATGATTACTGCCACGCAAACTGAAACATCGAATCTCAAAGCCAACTACAACCTCGGCTACGTCTGGCTCATCTCCAGCGTCGCGGCGATGGGCGGCCTCTTGTTTGGGTGGGACTGGGTCGTCATCGGTGGTGCGAAGCCGTTCTTCCAAAGATATTTTGAACTGACCACTGAAGCGCAAATCGGCTGGGCGAATAGTTGCGCGCTCATCGGGTGTCTCGTCGGCGCACTGATCGCAGGCGCGCTCAGCGACAAGTTTGGTCGTAAGCGACTGCTCATCGTCGCCGCTTTGATCTTCGCGGTGACTTCCATCGGGAACGCGTTGGCGAACAACTTCACCATCTTCATCGCGTGGCGCATTTTCGGCGGCGTCGCCATCGGCCTCGCGTCCAATTTGTCGCCGATGTATATCGCCGAGGTTGCCCCGGCGCAGATTCGCGGGAAGCTGGTTTCGATCAATCAACTCACCATCGTCGTCGGCATCTTGCTCGCGCAATACATCAACTGGTATCTCGTCCGCAATCTGCCACAAGGCGCGACCGACGAATTCATCCGCACTTCTTGGTTCGGTCAGCAAGGCTGGCGCTGGATGTTCGGTCTCACCGCCGCGCCAGCGTTTCTGTTTTTCATCGGCATGTTTCTCGTGCCGGAAAGCCCGCGCTGGCTCGCGAAGAACGGCAAACCTGATCGCGCCCGCGCCATCTTGACGAAAATCGGCGGCGCAAGTTACGCGAACGCCGCCGTCGCTGACATTGAATCCACCTTGGCCAGCGAACAAACTCAGCGCGGGAGCTTCACTGACTTGTTTGATCCTAAGTTGCGGAAAGTTCTCATCCTCGGAATCGTTCTCGCCGTGTTCCAGCAATGGTGCGGCATCAATGTCATCTTCAACTACTCCGAGGAAATTTTCCGCGCCGCTGGCTACGACATTTCTTCCGTGCTGAAAAACATCGCGTGGACTGGCTCGGTGAATCTCGCATTCACCTTTGTCGCACTCGGCGTGGTGGATCGCGGTGGGCGGCGACCGCTGATGTTGTTCGGCTCGGCGGCGCTGGCCGTCATCTATATTGCGATGGGTTGTTGCTACGCAGGCGGCGTCCAAGGACTGCCGATGCTGCTGTTGGTGCTGGCGGCAATCGCTTGTTACGCGATGTCTCTCGCGCCGGTCGCGTGGGTCGTCATCTCGGAAATTTTCCCGAATCGCATTCGTGGCGCGGCAATGTCCGTGGCGGTGTCCGCGCTCTGGATCGCATGTTTCCTGCTAACCTACACGTTTCCAATTTTGAACGCCAAGCTCGGCTCGGCGGGAACATTCTGGCTCTACGCGGTGATTTGTGTCGCGGGATTTGTGTTTGTGTTTTTCAAGCTGCCCGAAACCAAGGGCAAATCGCTGGAGCAAATTGAACGCGAGTTGGTGGATTAAGTGAGCAAGCCGATGAAGCAAGTGAAACATTTCAAAGTGAAGAGTGCCGCAGTGCAGGTGCGCGTCGAGGATTTGGTGATTCCCACCTACCTGCCCGCGCCGCCGGATAAGAACCCGATGTTCCTGGAGAAGCGCGTGTATCAAGGCAGCAGCGGCAAGGTGTATCCGCTGCCGTTCACGGATCGCATCGCGGAAAAACCGGTGGACCGCAAATGGAAAGCCATCTGGATTGAAAACGAATTCATCCGCGCGATGGTGCTACCAGAAATCGGCGGGCGCATCCACGTCTTGCAGGACAAGACCAATGGTTACGACGTGCTCTACAATCAACCGGTCATCAAGCCTGCGCTTGTCGGCCTCGCCGGCCCGTGGATTTCCGGCGGCATCGAATTCAACTGGCCGCAGCATCATCGCCCGGCGACGTTCCTGCCGGTGGATTTTGAAATCGAAGAACACGCCGACGGCTCGAAGACGATCTGGTGCAGCGATCACGATCCGATGTGCCGCATGAAAGGAATGCACGGCGTTTGTCTGCATCCCGCTAAAAGTTTTCTCGAACTCAAGGTGCGCGCCTACAACCGCACGCCGTTCACGCAAACTTTTCTGTGGTGGGCGAACGTCGCCACCCGCGTGCATGAAGCGTACCAAAGTTTCTTTCCGCCGGATGTGTATTACGTCGCCGATCACGCGCGCCGCTCGATGAGTGAGTATCCATTCTGCCAGGGTCACTACTACGGCGTGAACTACGGCGAACGCGGACGCGCGGGCGTGCCGAAAACCGAAGTGCCGAATCAATTCGTGCCGCCGCATTGCTCTTCCAAATCGGCAATCGGCAATCGGCAATCGGCAATCCCAGACTGCGCTCCGAACGATCTCTCCTTCTATGCCAACATCCCCGTTCCCACGTCCTACATGTGCATGGGCAGTAAGGAGGATTTCTTTGGCGGCTACGATTACACGGCGCAAGCTGGGATAGTGCATTACGCCAACCATCACATTTCACCCGGCAAGAAACAGTGGACGTGGGGAAATCACGAGTTCGGTTACGCGTGGGATCGCAACCTGACCGACGCCGACGCGCGCAGTGAGTTCGGTCCTTACATCGAAATCATGGCCGGCGTCTATACTGACAACCAACCCGACTTTAGTTTTCTGCAGCCCGGCGAAACCAAATCATGGAGCCAATATTGGTATCCCATCCAGAAGATCGGCCCGGCGCAACACGCCAATCTTGACGCTGCCATCAGCCTGCGTCTCGCGAAGAACGAACTGCATCTCGGAGTTGCCGTCACAAGCCACCAGCCTCGAGTAATCATCACGATCACGCGCAATGGAAAGCAACTAGCTCGCATCAAACGCGACTTTTCACCCGACAACCCTTTCACCGATAAAATCAGATTGCCGCGCGGCCTTGCCGAAACAGATTTGCTCGTTCGCATCCTTGACGCCGACGGTCGCGAATTGATTTCCTATCAACCCAAGTCGCGCGTGAAAGGTGAAGTTCCGCCACCCGCCACTGAACCGTCGGCACCGGCAGACATTGCGAGCACCGATGAGCTTTACATCACCGGCCTGCATCTCGATCAATACCGCCACGCCACACGTTCGCCTGTGCTTTATTGGAGTGAGGCCATCCGGCGCGACCCGCTCGACGCCCGTTGTAATAACACGATGGGGCTGTGGCATCTGCGCCGGGGTGAATTCGCCGTCGCCGAAAAACATTTCCGCAACGCCATCGAACGGCTCACACGGCGCAACTCGAACCCTTACGATGGCGAAGCGTATTACAATCTCGGCCTGTGCCTGCGTTATCTGAATCGCGATGCCGAAGCCTACGACGCCTTCTACAAATCCGTGTGGAATCAAGCGTGGATGGCAGCCGGCTATCATGCCTTGGCCGAAATTGATTGCTGTCGCCAGGATTGGTCCAGCGCGCTAGATCATCTCAATCGCGCGCTGTGTTTCAACACCGACAATCTGCGTGCCCGCAATCTGAAGGTGCTGGTGCTGCGCAAACTCGGTGAGTCCACCAAAGCTTCAGCGTTATTGCAAGAAACGCTGCAACTGGATCGCCTCGATTGCTGGGCGCGACATTTGAACGGCGAGAAGGCGACCTGCGATTTGCCGACAATGCTCGACCTTGCTCACGATTATGCCCGGGCCGGTTTTTTCGGCGAAGCGATTCATCTGTTAAAAGGCGCGACCGCCGCCTCACACGATCTACCGGACCAAGGCTGGGGCGCCTTGCCGTTGATCTGCTATACGCTCGGCGCATTGGAGAAAAAGCGCGGCAACCTGCCGGCAGCGCTGAAACATTTTAAGCACGCCGCTTCACTGCCGCCGGATTACTGCTTCCCGTCGCGACTCGAAGAGATTGCCATTCTCGAAGCTGCGATGCAGGTCAATCCGCAGGACGCCCGCGCGCCGTATTATTTGGGCAACTTGCTCTATGACCGCCGTCGCCACGAGGAGGCAATCCAACTCTGGGAACGCAGCGCGAAGCTTGATCCGGATTTCTCCATCGTCTGGCGCAATCTCGGCACCGGTTACTTCAATATTCGCCAACAACCGGCCAAGGCGCGGGCCGCTTACGACAAAGCCTTTGCCGTAAATCGCGGCGATGCGCGGCTGCTTTATGAGCGCGATCAGTTGTGGAAGCGGGTTGGCGAAAAACCGGAGAAGCGTCTGCGTGAATTGACGAAGCATCTTGACCTCGTCCAACAGCGCGATGATTTGAGCGTCGAGCTCTGCGCGCTCTACAACCAGACCGGCCAGCACGAGCAGGCCAGCGAGCTTGTCGCCAGCCGGCAATTTCAGCCGTGGGAAGGCGGTGAAGGCGGCCCGCTCGGCCAGCACGTTCGAGCGCAATTGGCGCAGGGCCTGGCCGCGTTGGCTGCCGGCGATTTTGGAAAAGCTCGTTCGCATTTCGCGCAGGCCCTCACTTCGCCCCGCAATCTAAGCGAAGCCAAACACCTGCTCGCCAACCAAAGTGACATCCACTATTGCCTCGGCTGCGCGTGCGCCGGGCTTGGTGACGCCGCCGCCGCGCGCAGTCACTGGCGAACCGCCGCCAACTTCAAGGGCGACTTCCAGGAGATGAGCGTCCGCGCGTTCAGCGAAATGACTTATTACTCGGCTCTGTCCTGGGAAAAACTCGGCAAACGCACGAAAGCGAAGCAGCTTTTCCGCAATCTGCTCACCTATGCCCAGAAACTTCAGCAGACCCCGGCCAAAATCGATTACTTCGCCACGTCCCTGCCGACGATGCTGCTGTTCGACGATGACCTGCAGTTTCGCCAGGAAACGACCGCGCTGTTTCTCCAGGCGCAAGCCGAGGCCGGTCTCGGGAACAAAGCAAAAGCCGGATCGTTGATGCAGGCGGTGCTGCGGCGTGATCCGAACCATGCTTTGGCCGCCGATTTCATGGGAGCGCGATGAAATGAACACCATCAGCAACAGCATCGAAGTGCGGCACGAACAGGGATTCGACCTGTATGCGCTCGGTAATCAAGAAGTCGAGGTCGTGATCGTTCCGGAACTCGGCGCCAAGATCATCTCGCTGAAAAACCTGCGCACCGGGCGCGAATGGATGTGGCATCCCCCGGGGGGATTAAAGTTGTTTCGCAATCGTCCGGGGGATGATTTTGCCGACAGCCCGCTGGTGGGCATGGATGAATGTTTTCCCACGATTGCCCCGTGCGTCTGGCAGGGCCGGCAGCTTCCGGATCATGGCGAGGTCTGGAGCATTCCGTGGCAGGTGGATGACGCGGCCAAAGAACACGGGATACTGAAAACCTTCGCGGTATTAAAAACTTCGCCCTTCGCGCTCGAACGCACGATTGAATTGCGCGAGCACGAAATCCATCTCGGCTATCGGCTGCGCAACCATGGTTCCAGCAACGAGCATTTCCTCTGGGCCATGCATCCGCTGTTACGCCTGCACCCCGGCGATCAACTGGAACTGCCGCCCTCCACCCGCAGCCTGCTGAACGGCGACACGTGGGTGGATGATCTGGCCGCGGCAACGCCCGAGGGCGATTGCGCCAAGATTTTCGCCACGCCTGTAACGGAGGGATGCGCCACCCTCCGCAACGTCAACACCGGCGAGCGCCTGGATTTCGAGTGGACGCCAGCCGAGAACAACACGCTGGGCGTGTGGCTGACGCGGGGTGGCTGGCACGGGCATGAACACTTCGCCCTGGAGCCGACGAACAGCGCTGCGGATACGCTGACCCTGGCCGCCGCCCGTCAGTGTTGCGGCACGGTGGCCGCGTTGGATTCCGTCACCTGGCAGATTTGTCTGCGGGTTGGCGCATAAGGGGAACGACACAAGAGCTGCGCTTTTGCTGTTAAGATTTATTCGCTGAATAATTTTGCACGACAGATTCGTTTTCTTTTTGGCATGTTTGACTCCATGAGACTCTCCGGTTTGAAAGGTGGCGTGCTGCTCGCGTTGTTGAGCAGTGCGGGTTCGCTGTGGGCAGAATCCGTCCCGCTCAGCTCGTTGGATTTGAAACTGATGACCTGCGGCTGGAGTGAGCCGAAGGCGGACCACGCCATCGGGGGCGGGCCATTGGTCATCGCCGGCCGGAAGTTTGCCACCGGCCTCGGTACGCACGCGAACAGCAAGCTGCGCGTTGAGCTTGGGGGGAACGCGAAGCGGTTCACCGCCCAAGTCGGCGTAAACGACAGCGCCAGCGCGCCGGGCAGTGTGGAATTCATTGTCAGCGGCGACAGCAAGGAACTCTGGCGCAGCGGCGTGATGAAAGCCGGGCAACCGGCAAAGCAAGTGGACGTCGCGCTGGCGGGCGTGAAAGTCCTGACCTTGCGGGCGACGGAAGCGGGTGATGGCGGGAGCAACGACCACGCGGACTGGGCGGACGCGCAGATTGTCATGGTGGATGGCGCGGCCAAACCGGCTGCCCTTTCTCCTTACGAAACCATCGCCCTGCAAACGAAGACTTTTGCCCTGAGTTTCCTGGTGGGTGATGACGGACGGTTGCAGCAACACGCCATCGGCGGCGACTCGGGCAAATTGACGCGGAACGATGAGGGCTATCCGCAAGCAGGCGATGGCTACATCTGGGAACCAGCGTTGCAGGTCGTTCACGCTGATGGCAACACGTCCACCGCATTGCTTTTCGACCGCCTGACGCGCACGCCGGACGGGGAAGGCCGCGAAGTGGTCCGTATCCAGTTACGCGACGCGGCTTATCCGTTTGAAGTCGCGCTCTGCTTCCGCACGTATCGCGAGCAGGATGTCATCGAGCAATGGACGGAGATTCAACATCGCGAACGTGGTGAGGCGACGTTGGAGCAGATGGCGTCGAGTTCGCTGCTGTTCGCGCCAACCAATGTGAGTCTGCTGCACTTCTTCGGCGACTGGGCGAAGGAGATGCAACCATTCGTCGAGCCGCTGAATCCCGGGACAAAAGTTCTCGATTCCAAAATCGGCGTGCGGGCGCATCAGTTCCGCAATCCTTCGTTCGTGCTGTCGCTCGATGGTGCACCACAGGAAAACAGCGGTCGCGTGCTGGCGGGGTCGCTCGCGTGGTCAGGGAGTTTCCGGTTTGCATTCGACAATTTCGCCACCGGATTGCGCGCGGTGTGCGGCATCAATCCTTTCGCTTCTGCGTATCACTTGAAGTCCGGCGAGAAGTTCTCCACCCCAACAATGATATGGGCGTGGAGTGATCACGGTCTCGGCGACATGAGCCGCAAGTTACATCGCTGGGCGCGGCAGTATGCGCTGCGTGATGGCATTCAGCCGCGGACGGTGTTGCTGAACAACTGGGAGGCAACAGGCTTTGACTTTGATTTCAATCGTATTGTCAGCCTCTACGATCCGGCGAAGGAGATCGGCACAGAGTTGTTCCTGTTGGACGATGGTTGGTTCGCAAACAAGTATCCGCGCCTCAGTGACAATGCTGGCCTCGGCGATTGGTCGCCGAACTGGAAGCGTTTGCCGAAAGGTCTCGCGCCGCTGGCCACCGAAGCCAGCAGGCGCGGTCTGCAATTCGGCATCTGGATCGAGCCGGAGATGGTAAATCCCAAGAGCGAGTTGTTCGAGAAACATCCCGACTGGGTCATCCGCCAGCCGAAACGGGAGCTGGAATTGCAGCGCAATCAACTCGTGCTCGATCTCACGCGTCCCGAGGTGCAGAAGTTCGAGTGGCAGGTTATTCAAAATGTGCTTGGCGTGCCGGGCATCGCGTATGCGAAGTGGGATTGCAATCGCTACCTCACGCAGCCGGGTTCGTCGTGGTTGAAACCGGAGCGCCAGTCGCACCTGTGGATTGATTACACACATGCGCTGTACAACTTAATGGACCAGACAGCGAAGAAATTTCCGCACATCGAATTGATGCTGTGCTCGGGCGGCGGCGGGCGCGTGGATTATGGCGCGCTGAAATACTTCCATGAATTCTGGCCAAGCGATAACACCGACCCAGCCGTGCGCATCCCGATGCAATGGGATTACTCCTACTTTTTCCCCGCCATCAGCATGGCGAGTCACGTGACACATTGGGGACATCGCCCGATGCACTTCGCGTGCAGTGTGGCGATGAGCGCGCGTTACGGCATTGACCTCGATCTCGTGAAGCTGTCGGCGGAAGACAAAGCTATCTGTGCCGGGGCCATCGCCGCTTACAAACGCATCCGCGATGTGGTGCATCTCGGTGATTTGTATCGCTTAGAGCGACCACACGACGCCAAACGCGGCGCGCTGAACTACGTTTCCCCGGACCAGTGTAAGGCGGCGTTGTTTATGTTCCAATTGAAAGATGGCGCAGCGCAATCCGTGCGCCCGCAGGGCCTTGATGTAACGAAGCGCTACACCGTGCGCGAACTGAATCCCGCACCGGGGCGCGCGGCATTGACGCAAGAAGGCAAATCGTTCACAGGTGAGGAACTGATGCGCGAGGGAATCATTCCCAATTGCGTGAAGGGACTCGAAGCTTGTGTCGTCGAACTCGCCCCGTGAAAAAAGGACTTTGGTTTTCATTCGCCCTGACAGGTTTTGGACTGCGGCAGCCCTCTACCGCTCTTCATCGCCAGCACTGCGACACCAAAGCGGCAGAGGGCTGCCGCAGTCCAAGACGCTGGCGCGGATTTGTTGCGCTGCTTTATTTGCTCCCCACGCTGGTTCAGGCGGAAGCTGATCGTTGGTCACTGACTTCGCCAAACGGCAGATGTGAAATCACAGTTCAGTTGAGCAGTGAAGGACGCTTGAGCTATCAGGTGTCGCGCGCGGGCAAAGTTGTGTTGCCGTCCGCTCCGCTCGGGTTGGCGCTCGAAGGGCAAAATTTTGAGAGCGGATTGAGGTGTGCTCGGGCGGGCAAGCTTAAGCAGCTTCGGGAGAAATACGAGTTGTTCGCGGGTGTGATGCCGCACGTGGATCGCCAGCTTCACCAACGCACGCTGGAGTTCAGCAACACGAACAGCGCTACGCTGACGATAGATCTGGCTGCGAGCGATGAAGGCGTGGCGTTCCGGTATCGGCTGACGGGGGACTCCAAAGAAGCCCAGATGGTGCAGGCAGAGTTGGCGGGCTTTCAGCTTCCAATGGAGGCGCGTGGCTGGTTGCAGCCGTATCATGCGGCTGGACCATACACGCCAGCTTACGAAGACTTCTATTTCCACGTCGCGCCGGGTGACGCGCCACCGCGTTCGCGGGGTGAACCCCTCGGCTGGTGTTTTCCCGCGTTGTTCAATGTTCCGGGGGCGGACAGTTGGGTTTTGCTGACGGAGTCGGGGACGGATGGTTCTTACACTGCTTGTCATCTCGGGTCGGATTCGACTGGCGGGTTGTATCGCGTCGCGTTTCCACTGCCAGATGAGCACACCAAGGGGCAATCCACCAATCTCACGACAAATCCGCGCTCCACGTTGCCATGGATAATGCCGTGGCGCGTGATCGTGCTGGGAGCGAACGCGGGAGAAATTGCGACTTCAACCTTGGTCACTGATCTCGCCCTGCCGGCGCAAATCAAAGACACGTCTTGGATAAAGCCGGGGCGCGCGTCGTGGGCATGGTGGTCGTATCCCGACGGACCGTTCAATGCCGAGCACTTCAATCAATTCACCGACTTTGCTGCAAAGATGGGTTGGGAATACACGCTGTTCGATGCGGGCTGGTGGTCGCCCGGGTTGAAGCAACTTGCGGCACATGCGAAGGAGAAAGGCGTCGCGCCGCTGGCGTGGCTGCACGCCCAGGATTTTTACGATGCGAAGAAGCGTGCCCGCAAACTGGACGAGATGGTTGCCGCCGGTATCTGCGGCGTGAAGGTGGATTTTTGGTGCTCGGACCGGCAGGAGAGCATCGTGGCGATGCACGCGTTGTTTGCGGATGCGGCGGAGCGCAAGCTGTTGGTGAATCTACACGGTTGCACGATTCCGCGTGGCTGGCATCGGACCTGGCCGAACTTCATGACGGCGGAGGCGGTGCTCGGCACGGAGAGTTATTTCTACGAACCGCGTTACTCGGAAAAGGCGGCGGAGCTGAACACGGTGCTGCCGTTCACGCGCAACGTCGTCGGGCCGATGGATTACACGCCGCTGGCGATCTCTCCGAAGAAATATCAGCGCACCACCACTGCCGCGCATGAACTGGCGACGGCGCTCATCTTCACGTCGGGCATCATACACTACGCTGACCAGGCGAAGATGTTTGAATCATTACCACCGGAAGCGCTGAAGATTTTCCATGATGCCCCGGCGCGCTGGGATGAAACGCACTGTCTTTTGGGCGAACCGGGACGCCTGGCGGTGTTTGCGCGACGCACGGGTTCGAGCTGGTTTATCGCTGGCATCAACGGTTCAAATCAATCACAGCCGGTCACGCTCGACCTGAAACGCTATCGTAAGTTTGGAAAGGGCGTGCTGATTGCCGAAGGGAAAGAGGCGCAGATGGAAGTCATTGCGTCACCGCTGAAGCCCGCCAATGAATGGCAACACACAATTCCCAGTCGTGGAGGATTCATCCTGCGTCTGGATAAATAACTATGAAATACTATGTCAAATTGCCGCTACATCGATCCTTCCTCTGGATCTGTGCGCTATGGAGTGTCGTGCCATTGTCGCCAGTCGCCAGAGCCGGCGGATTGCAGCCAGGCTACACCACTTGCCAACTTGGAGCACGTTGCTCCCGGAGGAGAAAAACTAGGTGGATCAACTCAAAGCGAGTTTGGTCCGTAAAGCCAAGACGCTAAGTCAAACCAGCCGGAACGCGGTGACGCCCGTGCGACATTTGATTAAAATCGAACCCATTCAGTAATGTTAAACCGCACTCTAAATCCAACCGTCAAATATCCATGTGGTTCGGCGGGTTGTCCATTCCTGCAAGGTTGTTCTGGTGCAACGATGCGTTCCATGATTTCCAAATCTGATTTAGAGTTGTTTCCCGCTCCGCAAGCCGTCCGCGAATTTTGTTCAATATCCTTCAGCAACAAATTTTGAAAGCAACCCGAATCCTGTTCTGTCACTTTGAGCCTATGCAATTCCTATTTCCTGTGCGCGCCTTGGTTTTCATCTTCGCCGCGAGCGCAGCATCTTGTTCTTTTGCCGCCGCCCCCTTCTCCAGCGTGACCCCGGAAACGGTCATCTGGATGGATGCGCCCGCGAAGAATTTCACCGAATCATCGCCGATGGGGAATGGGCGGCTCGGTGCGATGATGTTCGGCGGCGTGGATGAAGAGCGCATCGTGTTGAACGAAAGTTCCGTCTGGTCTGGCTCACGCCAGGACGCCGACCGCGAAGGCGCGCACAAGGTGTTGCCGGAAATCCAGCGGCTGTTGCTCGCGGGCAAAAACACCGAGGCCGAGGCGTTGGTGAATGCGAACTTCACCTGCAAAGGACCGGGCTCGAGCGGCGGCTCGGGTAACGGCCAATACGGTTGTTATCAGGTGCTGGGTAACCTGCATCTCACCTTTCCGGGTGACACGAATGCGCCAGTGACGAACTATCGGCGGGAATTGAATCTGAACGACGCGGTGACGCGAATGGAGTTCCAGCGCGGCGGCGTGACGTTCAAACGCGAGATGTTCGTGAGCGCGCCGGATGAGGTGATGGTGTTGCGACTCACGGCGACCAAGCCAGGACAACTTTCTTTTGTGACGAAGCTGGATCGGCCGGAGCGCTTCGCGACGGTGGCCGACGGGAAGAATGGGCTGCTGATGACCGGCCAGATGGAAAACGGTGTGGACGGAAAAGGCCTGCGGCATGTGACACGGGTGCGCGTGGTGAATCGTGGCGGCGCGGTGACGGTTGAAGGAACTTTACTCCAAGTGAGCAATGCGGATGAAGTGTTATTGCTCATCACGGCGGCGACGGACTACCAAGGTTTCGCCGGGCGGCAGAGCAAAGATCCATTGGCCGTGACGCTGAAGGAGATCAACAAGGCGGCAAAGAAATCTTTTGCGAAGATGCAAACGGCGCATGTGGCGGACTACGCGAAATACTTTCAGCGCGTGTCACTGCAACTGGGCGTGACCAAGCCGGAAGTTTCCAGCAAGCCAACTCCAGAGCGCATTCAGGCGTTCAAGGCGGGCGCGACCGATCCGGCGTTGGCAGCCTTGTATTTCAACTTCGGTCGTTACTTGTTGATTTCCTCATCGCGCCCGGGGGGCTTGCCGGCAAACCTTCAAGGAATTTGGGCCGAGGAACTCAGCACGCCGTGGACAGGCGACTGGCACCTCGACATGAATGTGCAGATGAATTACTGGCCGGCGGAAGTCTGCAATTTGTCGGAACTGCACCAGCCGTTGTTTGCTCTGATTGATTCGTTGCAGAAGCCGGGGGCGAAGACGGCGCGCGAATATTATGCGGCGCGCGGCTGGGTGGCGCACGTCATCACAAATCCGTGGGGCTTCACTTCGCCCGGGGAATCCGCGTCTTGGGGTGCGACGACCGGCGGTTCGGCGTGGCTCTGCCAGCATCTGTGGGATCACTGGCGGTTCACGCGCGACCGGAAATTCCTCGCGTGGGCCTATCCGATCATGAAGGGCTCGGCGCGCTTCTACGCGGACCTGCTGATCGAAGAACCGAAGCATCATTACCTCGTCATTGCTCCGGCCAACTCGCCGGAAAATCATTTCCTCAAGCCCGACGGGCAGCAGTCCGCGATTACGGCCGGAAATACTGTTCACGACCAGATGTTGCGCTATCTGTTCGACGCCTGCATTGAAGCATCACGCATTCTGGGCATTGATGGAGACTTTCGGAATGAACTGGTGGCCAAAAGGGCCCGGCTCGCGCCGACCCGAATTGGTTCCGATGGCCGGGTCATGGAATGGCCGGAAGAATACAAAGAAGCTGAGCCGCAGCATCGGCACATCTCGCATTTGTGGGGGCTGTATCCTGGCGATGAAATCACGCCGGGGCAGACGCCAGATTTGGCGAAGGCTTCCCGCAAAACTTTGGAAGTTCGCGGCGATGAAGGCGTGGGCTGGTCGCTGGCCAATAAAGTGGCGCTGTGGGCCCGGCTTCAGGACGGTGAGCGCGCCTATTCGTTGATCCGCAAAGCGCTGAATCCCGTAACGGATCAGAGCATCCGCTACGACGGTGGTGGCGGTGTTTACCCGAATTTGTTCGATGCCTGCCCGCCTTTTCAGATTGATGGCAATTTCGGTGTCGCGGCGTCAATTGCCGAGATGCTGTTGCAAAGTCACGCGGGTGAAATCGAGTTGCTGCCCGCGCTTCCGGCGGCTTGGGCGGAAGGCTCAGTCACCGGACTGCGCGCCCGGGGTGGAGTCGAGGTGGATTTGACCTGGAAACATGGCCGACTTGTCTTCGCCGGATTTCGCTGTGAAAGGGGTGAGTCGTTCCGCATTCGCTACCAAGGGAAAATCGTGGAGTTAAAGCTTCCGAAGGGAAAGCGCTTGAGCGTGGGCGCAAACCTCGAAGCTTTGTGAACTTTCCGCTCGAATGCAGGCAGTTTCAAATCTGTCCGTGTTTATCTCGAGAGAGTGTTGGCTTACCTCTGTTCAAAATTCTTCGCCGAAGAATATCGCAAGATTGTCTGCGGACTGTCTGACAACTTCACTGCTTTGAAATCATTGTTGATAAATCGACGGATACTGATCGCACCCATGGGTGCATTTTGGTTCAGCCTGCCAATGCAATTGGCGGAAATCAGATCTGCTATTCCAGAAACCATCATTTGATTCAACGCGCCCACCAATTTGACCCAAGAATTATATGCACATCCAGCTAGGCTTGCTTGATTATGCCATCCTGATCATCTACTTCGCCTTTGTCATCGGCATCGGCTGGGCTCTTAAACGCTACATGAAAGGGAGCGCGGATTTTTTCATGTCAGGCCGCTCGATTCCCGCCTGGGTGACGGGATTGGCGTTCCTCTCCGCGAATCTTGGTGCGCAGGAAGTTATCGGCATGGCGGCGTCCGGCGCGAAGTACGGCATCATGACCGCCCACTTTTATTGGGTGGGGGCGATACCAGCGATGGTGTTCCTTGCCATATTTATGATGCCGTTCTATTACGGCTCAAAAGCCAGGTCCGTGCCGGAATACCTCAAGCTGCGCTTCGATGAAAAGACACGCGGGTTTAACGCCATTACTTTCGCCGTGATGACAGTGTTCTCGTCCGGAATTTCTTTGCACGCACTGGCGCGATTGCTGGAATTGCTACTCGGATGGAACTACCACATGAGCATCGTCATATCGGCCATCATCGTGCTGGTGTATATCTTTCTCGGCGGTTTGACTTCGGCCATCTACAACGAGGTGTTGCAGTTCTTCATGATCGTCCTCGGATTCGCGCCACTGGTATTTCTCGCATTGAAGGATGTAGGCGGTTGGAGCGCATTGAAGGAAAAACTCATTCCTGTGGCCACCAGTCAAGGCTACGAAGCGGGTACTTGGACGAATTCTTGGTCGCACATGGGAACGACGATTGCCAATCCCATGGGCGTGGAGTGGTTCGGCATGGTGATGGGATTAGGCTTTGTTTTGTCCTTCGGTTATTGGTGTACTGACTTCCTTGTCGTGCAACGCGCGATGGCTGCCAACTCAATGTCTGCGGCGCGGCGCACGCCTTTGATCGCCGCCGTACCAAAAATGTTGTTCCCGGCGTTGGTGATTCTTCCCGGTATGATTGCGATTGCGTTACACAACAAGGGCGGGAATGTCATTCCTTTGGGAGCGGACGGCACGCCAGATTACAATATGACCATCCCGGCGTTGCTAGCGAAATATCTACCCACCGGTTTGCTGGGCATTGGCTTCACCGCACTGATGGCGTCTTTCATGTCCGGCATGGCAGGCAATGTAACGGCGTTCAACACCGTGTGGACCTACGACATCTATCAAAGCTACATTGGCAAGAACAAGTCTGACTCCCATTACCTCTGGATGGGACGCTTGGCCACAGTGGTGGGCATCATCATCAGCGTGGGATGTGCGTACCTGGCTTCGCAGTTCAACAACATCATGGACATGTTACAACTGGTGTTCGGCTTTGTGAACGCGCCGTTATTTGCAACCTTCCTACTTGGCATGTTCTGGCGACGATCCACGGGCCATGGCGCCTTCTTTGGTCTGCTGGGTGGCACGGTCGCCGCGATGATTTTCCACGGCATGTCGCTCGCCAAAGGTGCGGTAGCCGGCATCAAAGGCGGGTGGATTACCCAACAATTTCACTTCCATAGCGAAATGGCGCAGAACTTTTACATGGCCATCGTGGCGTGGAGTGCCTGCTTCGCTCTGACGATTCTGATTTCATTGGCGACCAAGCGTACCAAGACGGATGCGGAATTGACCGGTCTCGTGTATTCGTTGACGCCGAAGCCGAAGTCCGAGGACGAACCATGGTATCAACGTCCGGTCACGCTGGGCGTCATCATCCTGGCCGCCACCCTCGTGCTGAACATTCTTTTCTGGTAATCCCTCAACTCGTTTTAACTATGAACTTTGACCTGCGACTTCCGATTGGAATCATGTTCAGCCTGTATGGTGCGATGCTGGTGATCTACGGGCTGATCAGCGACAATGCCATCTACGAACGCTCCCTCGGCATCAACATCAACCTCGTGTGGGGCACGGTGATGCTGGTTTTCGGCGTGTTCATGTTGTTGCTTGCATGGCGAGGGCGGAAGAAGACTTGAGGTCATTATTGGTTTTCCGAAGCGGCGTCCTATGAGCATAAATCCATCTATCGCAAGAGTGGTCCGGCTATTTGCCACGCGCTTCGGCAAGTCTCCAGGAATCATTGTCGCTGCGCCTGGTCGGGTTAACCTCATAGGCGAGCACACGGACTACAATGACGGCTTCGTGCTACCCATGGCACTTGAGCGACGCACCCTTCTCGTGGGGAGCAAGGCCGAGGACAAGCAGGTCGTCCTGCACAGCCTGACCACCGGCGAATCCGCTGAGTTCAGTCTGCGCGATGAGTTGCGGCGCGGCGAACCGGGCTGGGCCAACTATGTTCTTGGTGTCGTCGCAGGCTTTCGGCGACTTGGCATTCCCGTCCCCGGCTTCAATGTTTTGATTGATTCCGACGTGCCGCTCGGCGGTGGGTTGTCGAGCAGCGCAGCTTTGGAAGTTGCCACAGCCACGTTTTTGGAAAGTCTCACCGGTCATAAGCTTGATCCAGTTCAAAAAGCACTTCTCTGCCAGAAAGCCGAACATGAATTCGCCGGTGTGCCTTGCGGGATCATGGATCAGTTTACCTCTGTCATGGCCAGGAAGGATCATCTGCTATTGCTCGACTGTCGCTCGCAAGAGACGAGGTTCATTCCTGTGAGTGATCCGTCGCTCGCCGTCCTCATCATCAATACCAACGTCCGCCACAAACTTGCAGACGGCGAGTATGCCAAGCGTCATGCCGAATGCGAGGAGGCCGCGCATCAACTCAAAGTAAAAGCCCTTCGAGATGCCACGCCGAAATTACTCCAGACTCACGCCGACAAGCTAAGTCCGCAGATTTTTCGTCGTGCCCGCCATGTCATCAGTGAGAACAGTCGTACGGTTCTGGCCGCCGAATTATTTTCCGCCAGCCAGTGGGAAAATGTCGGAGAACTCATGTATCAGAGCCATGATTCGCTACGAGATGATTATGAAGTCAGTTGTCGCGAACTCGACACGGTGGTGGACATCGCCCACAACATTGGCGTCGAGGGCGGGGTCTTTGGTTGTCGCATGACCGGCGGCGGTTTCGGCGGCTGCGCCGTCGCGCTGATAAGAGAATCGAACACCGCTTCGATTTCACGCCGTATTTTAGACGATTACGAATGTGCCACTAAAATTTTGCCCATGTTGTTTGCCTCACGGCCAGGCGAGGGAACTGCCGTTCTTCTATCCTAGTTTTACCCGTAGGCATGATAATGATACCCAATCCATTTGACCAACCGCATCGGCGACTCAATGCCTTGACTGGCGAATACGTGTTTGTATCGCCCCACCGCACCAAACGTCCGTGGCAGGGGCGCGTAGAGCCAAATGCTCCAACCTCACGTCCACAACACGACCCACAATGTTACCTTTGTCCCGGAAACGTCCGCGCCAACAAGGAACTCAATCCGAATTACGATGCAACCTTCGTCTTCACCAACGACTTCTCCGCGTTCCTCGACGACACACCGAGTGCCGATGTCAGTCGTCATCCGCTGCTGCGCGCGCAAACGCAGGCAGGCACATGCCGTGTAATCTGTTTCTCACCGCGTCATGATTTCACGTTGGCGCTGATGAGCGCGGTGCAGATACGTCCCGTGGTGGATGTATGGGCCGATCAAGTCGCAGACCTTGGGCGGAAATGGAAGTGGGTACAAGTTTTCGAGAACAAGGGTGATGTGATGGGCTGCTCGAACCCGCATCCTCACGGACAAATCTGGGCCAGTGACTTCGTGCCGAACGAACCCGCAAAAGAGCACATCCAGCAGCAAAAATGGTTCAAGGAAAACGGCTCACCGTTACTACTCGACTATGCGCAGGCGGAAATAACTCAAGGCGAACGCATCGTGGCGCAGAACGCGCATTGGTTGGCCATCGTGCCATGGTGGGCAGTGTGGCCGTTTGAAACCCTTATTCAACCGCGGCGTCAGGTTTTGCGGCTGCCAGATTTGAACAGCGCAGAGCGCGACGGACTGGCGGATTTGTTGCGTCGCCTGTTGGCGCGCTACGACAATCTTTTCCAGACATCATTCCCATATTCGTTGGGCTGGCATGGCGCGCCGAACGACGAGGGCGATTACTCAGGGTGGCAACTCCACGCGCATATTTACCCGCCGCTTTTACGTTCGGCAACGGTGAAAAAGTTCATGGTCGGTTACGAGATGCTGGCCGAGGCCCAGCGTGATATTACGCCGGAACAGGCGGCCGCGCGACTCCGCGATTTGACCGAAGAACACTATCTCCATAGTCCGAACTGCCGGGTGACCGCTTCGACTTCAGTTTCCGCCCCGGTTCTACGGGGTTTTGAAGATGTTGCCAGCATGTCCCCACTTCATGCGACTACCGAAAAATGGCTTCGCATCTAAGCTCATCTTCATGCACATGCCTGACGCAACCAAACCAACATTAAAGCCGTCAGTCGTGTTCAATTCGGAGCACATACTTATGAAAAAACCCAAATCATGGTTCAAACATACGCTGGCCTTCGCCGCCAGCTTGCTGGTCGCTGGCGTCGCCCAGGCGCAATTCACGACGAACGTCCTCAGCGATTTTCACAACTTCAACCTCACCGCCACGTATGCGAATTGGAATCCGGACGGCGCGGATATTTTGAATGGCGGCAGCGGCTTTGCGCCCATCATCACCTCCGGCCCAACCAGCTATCGCGTGCAAGCTCAGGGCTATGGCAGCGGTGCGTATGATTTCACCACGCCGCTCAACCTGCCCGGCGCGACCAAGTTTCTGTTCACGTTCACCATTAACCACACCATGGTTCATGGCGACTCCTCCGGATTCTGGTTCGGGCCGAACCTCGACATCTCCGACGGCTCACACATGGTGCATTTGACCGCTGACAACGCCGGCGCGGGCTTTCTGAGTTATGGCCCGTACGTCGGACCGGGAACTTATACGTTGACCGGCTCTCTCAATGATCAATTCGGCGGTCTGCCGCTGGACACAACGATGATCACGGCATTCAACCTCGAACTCGACCCGGCTGAATTCGGCGGCGGGGCACCTTATGACATCACTTATCACAGCCTCGCGCTGCTCACACCCGTGCCCGAACCGTCCGCGCTGGCGCTAATAAGCCTCGGTTCGATTGGCTTGGCTGCCTTGCGTCGCCGGATGAAGAACAATTAAGCGACGACGCCCCCGATTCGCATCACCGCTGCTCCGCGAATCAACCATCGCGGAGCAGTTTCACCACCCAACCGACCAACCCTTCGTTTCCTGCCACCTCATGAAAATCAACCACCCCATCGGGATTACCCTCGCCGTCTTGGCCACCTTGCTGTTCCTCTCACCGAGTCGCGCTGCCGACATCACCGCCACTGGTAGCGGCAACTGGTCTTCCACAGTTCCTGACGCCCCGTGGCCCGGCGGCATCGTGCCCGGCACAAACGACAGCGTGGACGTGGAAGCCCCCTTCGTGATCACCGTGGACGCCGACACCACCTGTGCCTACCTCTACGGCAGCGGCACGGTGACGCTCGCGCCCAATGTGACGCTCGACATCCTTGGCGACACCGTGGGAGCCCAAGGCGCGCAACAACTGGCGACACTCAATGCCACGGCCACCGGTTGCACCGTGAATTATCACGGCAATTCTTTCTGGGCCAAGCGCACGGACTACTACCACCTGACCTTCAGCGGCGCGGGCGACTTCTACAACGGAGCCATTCCCGGTTCTGGAGCAGTGCCGATGAACATTGCCGGCAATCTGCTTATCAGCGGCACGAATGTCGCCGTGCAACAAGGCGCGGATATCACAATTGGTGGTAACCTGTCCATCCTCGGCGCGACGAACAAGTGGGACACCTCATCGTTCTACCTGACGGTTGGAGGCAATACCACCATCACTGGTTTGCGCGCGTTGCTCGTGGACCTTGATGGCGCGCTCGGCTCGAATTACTTCACCGGCAGCATGACTGTCGGATCGAGCGCCCTGGCTTGGAATGTCTCCGACGTCACGCAATGGGCGCTCGGTGGCAGCCTGACGAACTTGGGCCTCATCGCTGGCAAAGGCTACGGCAGCATTGATTTCAAGGGCAACGGCATCATTACTGGCAACGCGCTCAAGCTCCCGACCATCACCGTGAGCGGCACGTATGAAGTCCGCGCGAGCATCACGCTCACCACCAACACGCCCACGCTGACCGGCACGTTGATCTTCGATCTGGCGCGAACAAATCAACTCACGTTGCAATCGTATCCGACCAATCCGTTGACGCTCTACTACGACGGCGCATTGAACGTCATCAACACCGGCGCGGCTCCTATCGCTGGCAACAGCTACAAATTTTTCAACGCGACGAACTATGATGGTTCATTCGTCACGACCAGTTTTCCGACATTGGCAGGTGGTTTGAGTTGGGCGGACAATCTGATCGCCGGCGGCTCGATTGCTGTTGTCGGTGGCCCCAGCGGCTCACCCACACTCACCTATACTGTGAACGGCCAGACGCTGACGCTCTCTTGGGACAGCGGCACCTACACGGGCTACCGCGTCATTGCCCAGACCAACAGCAGCGGCATTGGCGCGACTTGGTCGCCGACCGGCAGTGGCACCGTCAGCCCGTACATCACGACGATCAATCCGGCCAATCCGGCGGTCTTCTATCGCTTGGTGAAACCATAATCACCACTTGTCATCACTTTGAATCCATTGTTCCGCATCATGAAATCCGCCTCGAAGCCGACCTCTCCCAACGCTGCGTTCACTTTGATTGAGCTGTTGGTGGTCATCGCAATCATCGCCATCCTTGCTGCGATGTTGCTGCCGGCGTTGAGCAAAGCGAAGGACAAAGCACTCGCCACCGCCTGCCTCAGCAACACCAAACAGATTAGTCTCGGGGTTTTCATGTATGCCGGGGACAACAACGACTTCTTCCCCTCGCCACCGAACTGGTGGGTGCCGGGACCGTATAAAAATGCGCAGAACCTCATCTGCGGTGGCGAATGGTTGTTGCGCGACAAGATCACGCCCAATACGCCCGCCCCCATGCTGGCGGGATACATGTCGAACAATCGCATCTGGGTTTGCCCCAAACGCAAACGTGGTCTGACTTACACGACCGCGCCGGGCGAATGGGATCCAAGCGTCACCGGCTTCCTGTCCTATGGCTTCAATTCGTGTGGCGTGTTCGGCTCGGTGAACCCAAACGATGGAAACATGATCAACGCTAAACCCTTCAAGTCGGTCAACTCGGCCCACCCCTCGGAAATGGTCGCCGTCTCTGACACCAGCGGCTCGAACGATCCGAACAACACTCCCGCCGCCGCGTGGCTCGATTCATTCTGGGCCGGTTCGTCCGGTCCGACGCAAGGTGTCAATTCGGAGAATGCCCGCCTCCAGACCGCTTATGCCAAGCACAACAACAGGGTGAACGTCGTTTACGTGGATGGTCACGCGGCCCCGTCCGCTCCCAGCAGCCTGACGTGGGGACAATTCTATGGCGTGTTCACTCCCGGCGTGGCGCTCAAGACCTCGCCGTCCACGCCGGTGGGCAGCGTGATGTCCGACGCGTCCATCAGCAGCAAGACGCTTGATGCCCAACAATGGTCGGGCGGGTTTTAACCACGCCAGCCCGCGCACAACAAGGGGTTCAGTGGTCCAGTTTATGAGAATTCGCTACTCGCTCTTGAACGCCGTGGCCATCGCCGGTTTGCTGGCGGTCGGCCCGGCCGCATCCCTTTCAGGAGCGGAACAAGAGTCTCGCAATCTAAAATCCATTGCCTCGCCGGACCAGCGCATCACGGCGATCTTTAACCTGAACGAAGGCAAGCCTTCCTATCTGGTCAACTTCAGGGGCCGCCCACTGATCTTGCCTTCGGCGCTCGGCTTTGATTTGAAGGATGGCGCGCTGAAGAGTGAGTTCACCCTGCTCGACGCCAAGACTTCGGCATTCGACGAAACCTGGACGCAACCCTGGGGCGAGCAACGACTGGTCCGCAATCATTACAACGAACTGACTGTCACCTTGCAGCAGACCACCGAGCCGAAACGAAAATTGCGCGTGGTCTTCCGCGTGTTCGACCACGCCATCGCCTTTCGTTATGAATGGCCCGAGCAAGCCGGGCTGAAAGACTTCGAGATCATGGATGAACGCACGGAGTTTCGTCTCGCCTCTGATCCCATGACGCTTTGGCAACCGGCTCTTCGTCCCCAGCAGACGGAACAGCTTTACGCCCGGACGCGCTTGAGTGAATTGCTGCGCCAGACCCGGCTGCCTCAAGGCGATGAATCCTTTGGCGACAATCCGAAGAAAGAACCCGTCAAAGCCGCCACCACTCCGCTCACGATGCAGACTGACGACGGCGTTTATCTCGTCATCCACGAAGCCGATCTGACGGACTTCGCGGCGATGCAACTTCAACCGCGCGACAACCACACGCTGAAAAGCTTTCTAACCCCGTGGTCGGATGGGGTTCGCATCAGAGCCAGTGCGCCGACTGTATCGCCGTGGCGCTTCGTGATGATCAGCGACAAATTGTCCGACATCGGCGAGCGCACAACGTTGACCGCGTTGAATCTGAATCCGCCCTCGCGCATCGCGGACACCTCGTGGATCAAGCCCGGCAAATACGTCGGCATTTGGTGGGGCATGCACCTCGGCAAACACACTTGGAATCCGAGCAAGCCCGGCGAAAGCAGCACCGATGGGCTCGGCGCGACCACGAAAAACACCTGGGCTTACATTGATTTCGCGGCCAAGAACGGATTCGACGGCGTGCTGGTCGAAGGTTGGAACAAAGGGTGGGCCGCAGATTGGGTCGCGCACGCTGCCGAATTCAGTTTCACCGAACCAAACGCGGAGTTTGATCTGGCCAGCCTCGCCGCTTACGCGCACGACAAAGGGGTGGACCTCATTTCGCATCACGAAACCGGTTCGATCATCACAAACTACGAAGCTCAAGCCGAGGCCGCCTTTGCTCAAATGGAAAAACTCGGCATCCGCCATCTCAAGACCGGTTACGTCGGCATGGAACCACGCGTGAATCGTTACGATGCGAACGGCAAGTTGATCGGCGCGGAATATCTCGATGGACAATACATGGTCCGCCATTACCGCAAGATCACGGCGCTGGCCGCCAAGCATCACGTCATGATTGATGTGCATGAACCCATCAAAGACACCGGCGAACGGCGTACGTGGCCGAACATGATGACTCGGGAAGGTTCGCGCGGTCAGGAATACAATGCGTGGGCACCGGACGGCGGCAATCCTCCCGCGCACGACGTGAACCTCGTCTTCACGCGCTTCCTCAGCGGTCCGATGGATTTCACGCCCGGCGTGTTACAGGTGACATTTCCCGAGTTCCGAAAAAAGAATCGCGTCAACACCACCGTCGCCAAACAGCTCGCGATGTACGTGACCTTTTACAGCCCGTTGCAGATGGCCGCCGACCTGATCGAGAACTACGAGAAGCATCCCGACCTGCTCCAGTTCATCAAGGACGTGCCGACGGATTGGGAGGAGACGCGCATGCTGAACGGCGCGCTCGGTGAGTTTGTCACCATCGCCCGCAAGCAGCGCGGCAGCGAGGACTGGTTCATCGGCAGCATCACCGACGAAAAGAAACGCAGCTTCGATCTCGCGCTGAACTTTCTGCCGAAGAAACAAAAATACATCGCGGAGATTTATCGCGACGCGGATGACGCCGATTGGAAATCCAATCCGTATGCGCACGCCATCGAGAAACGGGCCGTGACCAGCGATTCGCAACTCACCGTGGCGCTCGCACCCGGCGGCGGCGCAGCCATCCGTTTGCGCCAGGCCACCAAACAAGACGAACTCGCCACCAATGCTCGCTGATGAAACGTTGTATCCAATTATTTAGCCGGCGGCGGAAAGTTTGCGGCTGGTTCGTTGCTTTGCTCGCGGGCTGTTTCCTTTCCACAGTCGCAGCACCGGCTCAATCCAAGCCCATTCTCGTCCACTACATGCCGTGGTATCTCACCAAGCCGTACAGCGGCGTGTGGGGCTGGCATTGGACGATGAACCATTACAACCCCGACACCACAAACGCACTCGGCCAGCGCAACATCGCTTCGTGGTATTATCCGCAGATCGGCCCGTATGATTCCGCTGACCCGGTCGTGCTGGAATATCACGTCCTGCTGATGAAGCTGGCGGGCATTGATGGCGTGGTGGCGGACTGGTATGGGCAGGACAACTACGCTGATTATGGATTGATCAATCAACGCACGCTGGCGCTGCTCGATTCCACGCGCCGCGCCGGATTGAAATTCGTCCTCTGCTACGAAGACCGCACCGTGCAGGAAAAAATCAACGGCGGCTACATCACCGCGGCCAACGCCATCGCCAACGCACAGCAGACGATGCGTTACGCGCAGACGAACTATTTCAACTCCGCGAATTATCTGCAGCTCAGCAACAAACCGGTGCTGCTGAATTTCGGCGCGGTTTACTTCCAGAACAATTCCCAGTGGGTCAGCATCTTTTCGGCGCTGAGCAATCAACCCGCCTTCTTCAGTGAGGATCAGCGCTTCCCGGTCGCGACGGGTGCTTACAACTGGCCACCCATGTATCTGTCCAGCGGCGGCGTGCTCAGCTCGAACTCGCTCTACAATTACCTGACGACCTTCCAGAACAACGCCGCATCGTGGCCGGCGTTCATCAGCAGCGCATTCCCTCGCTTCAAAGATATTTATCAGCAGGCAGGACTTGGTTTCACCTACGGAGCTTTGGACGATGCCAGCGGACAGACCTTCCGTTCGCTGTTGAAACGAGCCATCACGAATAATGCCGCCATGATCCAGCTCGTCACGTGGAACGATTACGGCGAAGGCACGGTCATCGAACCGACTGTGGAATTCGGCTTTCGCGATCTCGCGGTCGTGCAGGATTACCGGCGGCAATATTTCGACTCGAACTTTGCCAACACCACCAACGACCTCGCCCTGCCCTTGCGCCTCTATAACCTACGTCGCCAATACACCGGCAACGCCATCGTCAACGCGGAGCTGAACCGCACGTTCATCAACATCGTGGCCGGCAATCTCAGCGTGGCGAACCTGCAGTTGACCGGGCTTGAATCGAAGCAACCGGTTATCTACAACCTCGCGATGAACAACAACAACCTCGGCTTCACCGTGGGCGGTTTTGTGTCGCCCAATGGCGCGGAGATCCAGACCACGTCAAATCTCGCCGCCGCCTGGCAGACCGCCAGCGTGCTGCCAAGCGGCACGAACACGATGAACTTTACGACCCCCATTCCGCCGCAAGGCCCGCCGGCGTTCTTCAAGGTCCGCACGACGCAACCATGAACGCTGATGGGTGAAACATTTCGGCGTGCGAATGGACCGGAACGGAATGTCGGCTTGTATCCGGGGACGACAACGACATAAAATCCGGTCGCACGCCATGCTTTCCGAACTCGCCGCTCGCCAGTCGGGATTGCTGCCTGACTCAACCAGGTGTCAACCACGCTGGCGAACGCGCGGCTTTTATCTCCAACTCACGCTGCTCCTGCTGCTCGCGTGGTCAAACCAGTCGCTGGCGGTGATTCTGTGGAGCGATCCCAGCTCCATGTTGATCTTCGAGAACAGCGCCGGGCGCGACATCCTCGAAGGCGCGGTGAAGCGCGACGATGCCGCGAACGACACGTTGTATTTCAAGTTCCATGTTGATCCGCAGTCCGATTCCACCACCGAGGAATACTTCGCCGCTTTTGAACTGTACGAAGGCGAAGTGGAACGCCTCGGCATCGGCAACGCGCTCAAGGCCTGGGCCTACAGCGCGTTCTTCGAGCAAGCCCGGCAACCCGAGTCCGGCCCGGCCCCGGATTACCTCGACCTGCATTCGTCCGTGCTGGATCAATCCGCTTCTGGCGCGACCTCCAGCTACGAGTTTCCGCGGCGCGGGGTGGAGCGGACGATCGTTTTCAAGGTGCAATACGTCCCCGGCGGCGATGACCTCGTGACGGTGTGGCTGAATCCCGATCTCAGTCCTGGCGCGAATGAAGTCTATCAAGCCGACGCGCTCACCACGCGGTTCAGTGCGAATGCGTCCTTTGACGAACTCCGTTTGCGCCACGGCGGCAACGGCACGGGCTGGATCTTCAGCGGGCTGGCCATCGCGACGTCGTTCGCCGATTTCGTAGACACGAGCAGCGCCAAACCGGCGGCGCCCGCCTCCGACAACAATTTCAGCGCCCAACGCCAGAGCTTCCAATCGTGGCAACGCGAGACCGGCATGCCCCGCAGCGCCATCCGCGCGCTGGCCCAGACGCGCGACGGCTACCTCTGGCTCGGTGGCGACGACGGGCTGGCGCGCTTCGACGGCGTCCGCTTCGTCAACCTGGACCTCGGCGCGGTCGCCGGCGGCAATGGCGTGCGCACGTTGCTCGGTGATTCCTACGGCGCGCTCTGGATCGGCACGAGCGGCGGCGGCTTGCTGCGTTGGGTGAAGGATGCGTTTGTTTCCCTCAACGCTGGCGACGGTTTGCCGACGAACAGCATCACCGCGCTGGCCGAGGATAACAACGGTCGCGTCTGGATCGGCACCGAACTCGGCCTGCGGCTCTGGCAGGATGGAAAAATCTTCGCGCTGGGCGGCGATGAAACCTTGCGCGATGCCCACATCACGGCGCTGTGTCGCGACACTTCGGGCGCGATGTGGATCGGCGTGGGTGGCGTGGGCATCTTCCGCTTTCGCGGCGGGGCGCTGACTGCGGTCACCGATCCGGAAATGGAGGTATTGTTGCGCCAGCCACACTGCTTGCTGCTGGACCGCAGCGAACGCATCTGGGTCGGTGCGGGTGAGGATTTTGTTTTGTGCTGGGAAAGCGGGCAGTGGCGGCGCTTCCGGATTCCGCGTCATTCAGCGATGCCTTTCGTGAGTTCCCTGGCCGAGCAACCCGACGGCTCGGTCTGGGCCGGCTCGACGAGCGAAGGTTTGTTCCAGTTCAAGCAAGGCAAACTCAGCGCCATCAACGCCAGTGCCGGACTGCTCGACAATCGCGTCACCGCCCTGTTCACCGATCGCGACGGCTACTTGTGGATCGGACGCGATTCGGGACTGAGCCGGTTGCGCCGTGACCAGCTTTTCGCCATTGGCCAGAACGAAGGTCTCGGCTTCGGCGCGGTGCAAGGCCTGGCCGAAGTGACGCCCGGCGTGGTGTGGGCGGTCAAAGCGAACGACGGCCTCTATCGCTGGGACGGTCGGACGTTCAGTCGCCTGACTGCAGCGGGGTTGTCCCCGCGCGATCCCAAGCTCGGCGCCATGCTCGTGACGCGCGATGGTAGTTGCTGGGTCGCGAGCACGAACGGGCTGCTGCTCTTTCGCGATCCGCAGGCGGTGGCGGACGAAAGTCGTTTGCTGGAACTGAACGGCGTCAGCCTCACCGCGTTGGCCGAGGGTAACGATCATTCCATCTGGGCGGGCAGCCGCGAGAGCGATCTGTGGCAACTGGCCCGCGGCCAATGGACGCGCGCGGCACAATTTCCTTCGAGCAACGGCATCACAGCGCTCGTTGCGGAGCAGGACGGTTCGCTGTGGGTCGGCACGGACGGCAGTGGCTTGTTTCGTTGGAACAAATCGGGGCGCGCGCATTTCAGCCGGACCAACGGACTCGCCAGCGACAGCATCCGCACCTTGCATCGCGATGCCGATGGCACGCTCTGGATCGGCACGGCAGGCGGCGGACTGGCGCGCTGGCGCAACGGTCAGATCACCACGTTCACCACGCAGCAAGGGTTGTTGGAAAATACGGTCGTGCAGATCCAGGAAGACAACGCCGGGCGACTGTGGCTCGGCGGTCATCGCGGCATCGCGTGCGTGAGCAAAGGCGACTTCAACGCAGATGCGGCGGGCAAACCCAACTCCGTCTTCCCGCACCTCTACGGCAGCGCCGACGGAATGCCGTCGGAGGAATGTTCAGCCGGGTTCTTCCCGTCCGGCCTGAAAACAAAATCGGGCATGTTGTGGTTCGCGACGCTCAAGGGCGTGGCCGCCGTGAACCCGGAGTTGTTGCCGACCAACACCACCGCGCCAGCCGTCATCCTGGAAAACATCCTTGTGGACGGCGTTTCTGTCGGCAGCTTCCGGAGCGCCATCGCGCGTGGTGGTTTCCCGATGACCAATCTCGCGCCGTTGCGCATCGGTGCGGGGAAGCATCGCATCGAACTGCACTACACGAGCATCAACTTCGATGTGCCTGAACGCCTGCGCTTCCGCTATCAACTCGAAGGCTTGGACGCGGAATGGGTCGAGGCCGGCCCGCGGCGCGCGGCGTTTTACAATTACGTGCCGCCGGGCGATTACCGTTTTCGTTTGGCGGCCAGCAGCGGCGGCGACGCGTGGAACGAATCCGAAGCCACGCTCGTCATGTCGGTCTCGCGCCACTTCTGGCAACGCTGGTGGGTGCTGGCGCTGGCCGCGACCAGCGTCCTCGCAATAGTGGGCGGCGGCGTCCGCTTTCTGGAGAAGCGCAAAGCCCAACGCCGCCTGCAACGTCTGGAGCAAGAGCGCGCCTTGGAACGCGAACGCCATCGCATCGCCCAGGATCTGCACGATGAGATGGGGGCGAAGCTGTGTCGCATCTCCTTTCTCAGCGAGCACGCCCAGCGCAATGATCACGCCCAAGGCGAAGTGCGCAGCCAGATCAACACCATCGCCGATGCCTCGCGCGAATTGTTGCACACGCTCGACGAAATCGTCTGGGCCGTGAACCCGCACAACGACACGCTCGAACACGTCGCCTCCTACATCAATCAATACGCACAGAATTACTTCCACAACACCGGCGTCGAATGCGTGCTCGACATGCCGGACCAGTTCGAGCCGCACCCCATCGCCTCGGCAGCGCGACATCATCTGTTCCTCGCGGTGCATGAAGCGTTCACCAATATCCTCAAACACTCCGGCGCGACCAGCGCCAAGGTCGTGCTGCTCTGTCACGCCGGAAACTTTGAGATCCACATCGAGGACAACGGCAAGGGTTTCAACTTTGCCGCGCAGCAGGACGCCGCGCAAAAGAACAGCAATTCCGAGGACGGCCTGCGCAATATGCGGCAGCGGCTCGAAGGCATCGGCGGAAGTTGCTTCCTGGAATCCATTCCCGGGCGCGGCACGAAGATTTGTTTTATCCTGCCCTTGAACAATGCCAACACCGGAAAGCTCACGACATGATTGCCATCTCCATTGTGGACGACGAAAAAGAATTGCGCGAATCCATCGCCACCTTTCTGGACGGCTCGCCCGGCTTCCGGTGCGTCAGCAGTTACAGCAACGCGGCCGCAGCACTGGCCGCGTTGCCGAAGGACAAACCGGATGTCGTGCTCATGGACATCAACATGACCGGCATGGACGGCATCGAATGCGTCGAGCGGCTCAAGACGATCGCGCCCGAAATGTTGATCGTGATGCTCACGGTGTATGAGGACACCGACAAGATCTTCAAGGCGCTGTCCGCCGGCGCGAGCGGCTATCTGTTGAAGCGTTCGAGCCCGGCGAAGTTGTTGGAAGCGCTCAAGGAGGTCCGGGCGGGTGGTTCTCCGATGTCCAGTTCCATCGCACGCAAAGTCGTGGCCTCATTCAGAAAAGCGGCAACAGTCGCCGAAAAGCAAACCCATCTTTCGCCTCGTGAACAGGCTGTGTTGGATTGTCTGGCAAAGGGCCTGACTTACAAACAAATTGCCGACCAGTTGGAGATCAGCATCGATACAATCCGCACCTATCTGCGGCGGATTTACGAAAAGTTTCACGTTCAATCACGGACTGAAGCAGTCGCGAAATATCTCAAGCAATGAATTTTTTTCACCAGTTCAAGCAACATGGTTTCCGAGTTCTCCTCGGATCATTGGGAGTTTTGTTAGCGACTGGGGTTGGCTTCGCCGCCTCCAAACCGCTGTTAGTTTATTACATGCCGTGGTATGTCGCCAAACCCTACAGCGACAACTGGGGCTGGCATTGGACGATGAATCATTTCAACCCGGACGTCACGGATGCGAGCGGCGAAAAACAGATCGCCTCGTGGTATCACCCGCTGATCGGCCCGTACGACTCGGCGGATCCCGTCGTGCTGGAATATCACGTCCTACTGATGAAGCTGGCGGGCATTGATGGCGTGATCGTGGATTGGTATGGCCGGGAAAGCCATCTCGATTACGGCATCAACAACGAACGCACTGCGGCGCTTTTCAAACTAACGCGAAAAGCCGGCCTCAAATTCGCGCTATGCTACGAAGACCGGACGGTCTTGCAACAGATCAACGACGGCGTGCTGGCCGCCACCAACGCCATCCGCCACGCCCAGCAAACAATGCTGTACGTGCAGAGCAATTACTTCGGCGACCCGAGCTATCTGCAATTGAGCAATCGCCCGGTGTTGCTGAACTTTGGCCCGCAATTCTTCAAGGCAAACGAGCAATGGGAGCAAATCTTCTCGGTGCTGGAGGCGACCAACCGACCGGCATTCTTCACCGAAGACAATCGCCTGCCGCTGGGCATGGGCGCGTTCAACTGGCCGCCGATGTGGCTGAGTCTTGCCCCGGGCGCGCGCGGCGTATTGTCGGTGACAGCATTGGAAAATTATCTCGCCAACTTCGAGCAGAACGGCAGCGGCTGGCCCGCGTTCATCAGCAGCGCGTTTCCACGTTTCCACGACATCTATCAGCCTGCTGGCGTGCGTGATTACTGGGGTTACCTCGGCGATCGCAAAGGCGAGGTGTTGCGCATGACGTTGAGCCGCGCATTGACAAACAATTCCGCGTTGGCGCAGATCGTGACGTGGAACGATTTCGGTGAGGGAACGGTGGTCGAGCCGACCACCGAGTACGGCTATCGCGACCTGGGCATCATTCAAGACGCGAGGCGAGCGTATCTCGATTCAAGGTTTCCTTTGCGAACCAACGACCTGGGACTGGCCATGCGCCTTTACCAGTTGCGCCGGACTGGTCCGGCGGACGCAAAAACGCTCGCCGAGCTGGACCAGATTTTTGCGGAAATCGTCGCGTTGGATTTAGTCACGGCCGAACGGCGGTTGAACCAACTTGAATCACAAACGACGCAACCGCGTCCGCCAAAGCAATAAAAGGCGGCCACGGCATTCGCCGAGATGCTCGTGCAAGCTAGGGAAACACTGATTTAATTTTTTGGGTTTTCGCTGTTTGAGGGAGACGGGGTGGGTTTGGTTTTCTAAACTTGAGGCATGACCCACCAGCCCAGTTTTTCGCAAGCCGAGTTTGCCACCAAAAAGAAGACGACCCGGCGCGAGAAGTTCCTCGCGCGCATGGAGGAAGTCATCCCGTGGGGCAAGCTGCTGGCGGTCATCGAGCCGCACTATCCCAAGGGCGAACGCGGACGTCCGCCCATCGGGTTGGAGCGGATGCTGCGGGTGTATTTTCTCCAGCAATGGTATGGCCTGGCCGACGAAGCCCTCGAAGACGCGCTCTACGACAGTCAGGCCCTCCAGGGCTTTGCCCGCATTGATCTGGCCGCCGAGGGCGTGCCCGACGCCACCACGCTGTTGAAATTCCGCCGCCTGCTCGAAACGCACGACCTGTGCAAAGGACTTTTTGCGGCCATCAATGCCGACCTCGCCGCGCGGGGTTTGTTGCTACGCGAAGGCACGTTGGTGGATGCGACGCTGATTGCCGCACCGTCCTCCACCAAGAACCAGAAAAAGGAACGCGACCCTGAGATGCACCAGACCAAGAAGGGCAACCAATGGTATTTCGGGATGAAAGCGCACATCGGCGCGGATCGGGACAGCAAGCTGGTTCACACCGTCGCCGTCACCGCCGCCAACGTGGCAGACATCACCAAGACCTCAGAACTCTTGCACGGCCAGGAGCAGCAAGTCCACGCCGATGCCGGTTACACCGGCGCGGAGAAGCGCGCGGAGATCGTGGCGTTGGAACGGAAGATTGACTGGCAGATTGCGGGCAAACGCGGGACGATCAAAGCACTGGCGGAAGGCGTGGAGAAAGAAGCGATCCAGGCCATCGAGAAAGCCAAAGCCTCGGTGCGGGCGTTTGTGGAACACCCCTTCCACATCGTGAAGAATCTCTTTCGGCATCGGAAAGTGAGGTATCGCGGACTGGCCAAAAACGGGCATCAACTTTATACGCTCTTTGGACTGGCCAACGTGGTCATCGGCAGCCGCACCGCTACGGCATGAACAAACAATGAATCAAACCGGTTGA
>JABFSR010000236.1 GCA_013140495.1 Verrucomicrobiota bacterium | reverse complement strand
TGGAGACAAACTCCAACGCCACTGCGGACGAAGACGCGAACCGGAAAACAAAAACCGCTTTTAAGAAAAAAATGAAACCCTTCACTTAACTCTTGCCAAATAAACCCTCATAGGAGGGGTCGCTCCTTACTTTTGACACAAGTTTGGTTCGCTTTGGTTTTCGTCTTCGTTCTCCCTGCCGTGGTGGAGCAGATTACTCCCATGTGCCATGTGCAACTCCGCCGCAATCCGTTTCAGCGTCACCGCCGTCTCCGCCCGCAAGCGTTGCGCAATCCGATTTTTTCGCGCGTCGCCCTTCGCCCGCCCAGCCAACTCGGCGTCCGTCCAGCCCGGCTTGTCCAGTTCTTCGTTCGAATTGCGCCGTGCCTTTTCTTCCGCGGTCACACAACGTGCCTCGCGGTCGTCGCCACGGTTCATGACGTGGTAGATCGCGCCGGGATATTGGATGCGCAGTTGGCGCGGCATGAGCGTCGTTTACCGCCGCCCCGGATTTGTGTCAATGGTAATGGGCGACCCCTTCATGGGGAAAAGTGGGGATTGAACAAAGGGTTCATTTCCCGGCCGGAGCTTTGCCATTAAAATCCTGGCCGTAGTAATCCAGCAGCGTCCTGAGCAGGACAGGCTGTCGTTTCTTGGAAACGCGGTCACCGCCTTCAATGTAACCTTCCCAAGCCGACCGCAGTCGTAGCGCGGGATCGCCTGTCTTTGGATAGACCTTCAGCCGGATGCCTTGGATGTAATAAGGCCAGTCCACCACGCGAGGCGCTGTGATGATCGGCTCCTGGTAAATCACCGTGGATGAGCCGCCAAAACCCTTGGGTGGAGGAATCACCATCGGGCGGGGAAACATCATGCTGGGATTGCCCTCATATTCAAACTTCTTGCCGGGCTTCCATGAATCGTCGAGCCAGTAGGTGAGCGTGAACTCGGCCTGTTCCGGCGGGACAAGCGCAATGCCGCGCTCGGTCAAGGCTGCCAGAAGGTCGCGTTTCAACGTTTCCTCCGCTTCGCGCGGATGCGAGTGTTCGCCAAGCGCGATTTTGCTGGCGTTGCTCAGGTTGAACCGGGCATCCCGGCGAGCGATGACATACGCATTTGGCGACGAACAGCCGGTGAGGACGACGACGGACACAAGAAGCACGGATTGGATGCAGCACGAAAAGATCATTCCCAAGGGCTTGTAAGTGTCGGTATTCATGTTCGGTGTATGAATGGAAATGGTTTTCTCAATCATGGTCAGCCAAGTTCAACGCCCTCAATAATCATAAAGTCCGCTGTCCTTGGTGTAACCTGCTCCCCCGGCGCCGTCGTTCGGCCCGCCCATCAAATCTCCCAGCACATCTCCCATGTCGGCCTCGATCTTCTCCGGGTCTTCACCCGCTTCAAGACGTTTGATGGCAGTGTCGAGTTCCTTTGGCATCGAGCCGGGCGGCATGAGGTCCTTCATCTTGCGCATCATGTGAGCCATGTGTTTGGGATTGCTTTCATCCATGTGCTCCATGTCGCGTTCCATTTCCATCATCGCACGCTCGACACGAGGGTCGTCCATGTCCGGCATCGGAGGGCCGCCCTCTTCAACGCCTGTAGTGGGCGATTCCTTCAAGCCACGCGTCATTGCGAACCGGCTGATTTCCTTTTTTAGTTTCTTGTTGCCGCACTTTGGACAAACAGGCGTGCGGTCGGGATTCATGCGCTTCGACAGGAAGCTGTAAATCCGGCGGCACTTGGAGCAGGCAAATTCGTAGATAGGCATGACTCAGAATTCTTGACACGAATTCGCTCAATTATCACGAATGAAATTCACACTCCAAAAGAAAAGCCCCGACCTTCATCGGGGCTTTGGAAATGAAATCGCCGCAAACCTGCACGTCACCGCATCCGGTCGAAGTTCTTCTGTAGAATCTGCCAGTCCTTGAGGCCGGTGACTTTTTCGCTCATGCTCTTGACGATACCGGCTTCCTTCGCGTTCTTTGTCGGTTTCTTTACCTGGTAGAAAATGCCGAAGCTTCCAGGGAAAGCCTCGCCCGCGAGTTTGTAGGCTTCGGCCTCGTCCGTGACATCGTGAGTCGGCGGAACGAGATTGAACACGCCGCCTTTGCGCGGGTTGCTCGAATCGAACGCGCCTTCGTAGAATTCGACGCACTCGCTCAGGCACTCGATGAAACTAAAGCCGTCATGATCCATCGCGGCTTCCATCATCTGGAGAACATGATTTGGATTTGTATGTGTCGTGCGCGCGACGAATGTTGCGCCCGCTGCGATGGCCTGCTTCATCGGGTTGATGGGATAATCCACCGCGCCCCAGCCGTCCGTCTTGCTCTTGAACCCGAGCGGCGAAGTGGGTGAGGTCTGTTTCTTCGTCAGGCCATAAACCCAGTTGTCCATCACGCAGTAGGTCAGCTTGATGTTCTTGCGCGCGGTGTGACTGAAATGATTTCCGCCGATGGAGAAGGCATCGCCGTCGCCACCGAACACGAACACATGCAGGTCAGGGCGCGAAAGTGAAATGCCTGACGCAAACGGCAGCGCACGGCCGTGGATGTAATGCGCGCCGTGGGCCTGCACAAAGTACGGGAAGCGACTGGAACAACCGATGCCAGCAATCGTCGTAACCTTTTCGTGCCAGATCTTGCGCTTCTCTATGAGCTTGAAGTAAAGCGCGAGCACGGAGAAATCGCCACAGCCGGGACACCACGTCGGGTGGTCGGCGGCGATTTCTTTTTTGGTCAGGCCCTTGCGTTCTCCGGGCGCGGGCACGGCAGGCAGGACGGCAATGTTACCGGATCGTTGGGGAATTTCGGTGGTGGCACTCATGGTTGGTAAATTATAGCACGGAAAACTATTTCTTTGCGACTTTGGCTTTCACGGCTTCGAGGATTTCCTTCACCTTCCAGTTGAGGCCGTCGGTCTTGTTGATGCCGCGAATCTTCGGGTCGGCAAATCTGGAGCGCAACACGTTGCCAAGCTGGCCAACACCATAAAGTCCTTCGTCGTTGATTTCGACAACGAGGATGTGGTGGAAGCCGGAGAAAATGTTATCGAGGCCGGGCGGCAACGGATTGATGTGCTTGATGTGAAGTGCGGAAATGCTGTCACCTGCGGCGCGTGCGCGATCCACGGCTTCCTTGATCGGGCCCTGTGTCGAACCCCAGCCCACGAGCAGCACATTGCCTTCCGGCGGGCCATAAACTTTCGGAGTGGGCAATGACTCACCGAGCGCTTGAAGCTTCCTGCGACGTTTCGCACTCATTGCCATGTGCAATTTCGGCGAGCCAGTCGGATGACCCATCTCATCATGTTCAAGGCCGGTCGCGATGGGATATTTGCCACTGTTGATTCGCGTACCAGGCGCAACGTGGTGCGTGATGCCGTCCTGCGTCGAAAGATCGTATGGCTTGTGATCGGCAATCGGCGTAAAGTCCGGTGAAATGTCCTGGCAGACTTTTTCGAGATTGGGTTCGACGAATGCCTCAATGCGCGTGGCAATGGCCTGATCGCTTAGAATAAAAACCGGCACGCTGTATTTACGCGCGATATTGACGGCTTCGATGGCGGTGTAAAAACAATCCTCGACGTTTGCAGGCGCGATGACAACGCGCGGTGAATCACCGTGGCCGCCGTTGAGCGCAATGTTGAGGTCCGATTGTTCAACGTTGGTCGGCATTCCTGTGGACGGCCCGCCGCGTTGGATGTCCACGATGATGAGCGGCATTTCCGCCATCACACCCCAACCGATGGCTTCGGTCTTGAGCGCGATGCCCGGACCACTCGAACCGGTAACTGCAACGCGACCTGCGTAGCTCGCCCCCATGGCCATGGAGACTGCGGCAATTTCGTCCTCAGTCTGCATGAACGAGCCGCCGTATTTCGGAAGTTCACGTCGAAGCAATTCCATGATGTCGGACCACGGCGTGATTGGGTACCCCGCGCCAAAGCGCACTCCCGCTGCGATGAGTCCGTAGGCGAGGGCTTCGTTGCCGTTCATCACGACTTGATGACCGTCCTTCTTGGCTGGATCGGCGAAGCGGAACGTTTCGTAGATGCCGTCAAGCGGGTGTTGGTAGCCGGCGTGAAACGCGGCCAGCGCGTTGTTGAGAATGCTCGGGTCCTTGCCGGTGAACCGTTCGCCGACGAGCTTCTCAAGTTTTGAAACATTGAGATCGAACATCTTTGCGACGAGACCAAGCGAGTAAATATTTTTGCCCTTGTCCTTGGCCGTGCCGCCGATGGCTTCAACCGTGAGGGAGGAAATCGCGATGCCGATGTGGCGGAATTCCTTTTTCAATTCCTCCTTTGGTTCGACGTGGTCTGAATCGTAAAGAACGATGCCGCCCTTCTTGAGCGAGTTGACATGCTCCTCATAACTGTGCTGGTAGAAACAAAGCAACACGTCAGCATCGTCACCTGAACTCAGCACCTCACCCGAACCGATGCGAACCTGGAATATCGAAGGTCCGCCAGAGATGGTCGAGGGAATCGTCATGAACGTCATGACTTCCTGTTCACTCCGACCGGCAAGGCGCGCAAGAAAACCGCCGATGGCCTGGATGCCGTCCTGCGAATTGCCCGCGATGCGGATCACTGCTTCGGATATCTTGGCGACTTTCGGCGAACCGCCGTTGCTCTGGGCTGTCAAAGTTGTGTCACTCATGGAATCAATGTCAGTAAAAACGATGCGATTTGTGTGCCGGAGGAAAATCCAGCGGCTTCACACGGAAACCGTGACTGCCAGAGTAACGGGCGCCCCGGTTGTGTCAATTTCTTATCCGTGTACATCGGCACGTATTCAGGGTATTTACATGTGATAACACAAGAAATTAACCCACATGATTCGAGCACCTTGACGGATTACAGCACGTAATTGCTTCGGGTCAGGAACATCTCAAATAGTGCTCCAATCCCTCCGCAACACCGTCACCACAAGCACGGGTACTGATAAAGCCTCCTCGTTCCCGAATCACAGTCTTGACCGGCTCCACCGCGTTTGAGGGCGTTGCCAGACAACGTGCATACTTGAGTTCAAGCATCGGCAGGTCGTTCAAATGATCGCCAGCCGCGAAAACTTCGTCCGCCGTGACACCCAGTTGGCGGGAAAGTTCTGCGAGCGCCGTGCCTTTGTTGTAGTCCGCGTGGCTGAATCGCGCATAGACATCGTTACGCACCACCGAAAGCGTCGGATGACGCGAAGCAAATTCATTCAGCCGGGCATGAATCACATCCGCATCGCCATTATTTCCAGCGATCAGACAGAACGGCGAGTGTTCGTCCTCATAAACCGTTGCTCGAAAATTCGAGTTAACCCAGTTCATCAATGCTGGTATTTCCGGACGGATTTCATCGAACAACTCCGCGTGGTCATGGGCACAGGCGGCATTCCATTTCGCGTCGCCGACATATCGCACGCCATCGTGATGGTAGATTTCGCGCTCCACAGTCACGAGATAATCCGGCTGGATGGAGATGTTCGAGCGCGCGAGCGATTCCATAAGGCTCGACATGTCGCGCCCGGTGTTGATGACCCATTTGACTCCGCGCTTTTGCAAACCGGCGATCAAGGAAACCACGGATGGCGCAATGGGCGGACGTTCGAACTCGGCGAACAAGGTTCCGTCGAAGTCGGTGGAGATCAGTTTTAATTTGGGCTGCATGAATCGTCCGCGACGAACGCAGACGAACACGAGGATAGCGAAGCTGCAATGCGTCGGCAATGTTGCGTCATCATGAACGTGAAGCGAATGTCCACCTTTCAAATCCGCCCGGGACATTCGCAAGCCTGCCCCGGGGAAAAAATTTCCCAGTGAATTGATTTGGAAAATCGAACACCCCACCGAAAACGCCTGAAAAACAGGGTGATCAGAGCGCTCAAAGATTTTCCTAAAGTTTTTCCATGCACTGCCGCAGGCTGGCGAACCGTTTGCTTGAGTCGCGGCGCGGAGTCATAACATGAAAAAGCGACGATTGCGGAGATCGGTCGGCTTTGACAAGGAGATGATGTTCCCGGTGCGCTGCCTCGCCCGGGTGCTGTTCACACTATTGTTAAGCCTGTACTGCACACTTCAACTCAACACTGCTTCTGCCCAGCAGGAGACGTGGACTGGAGGCTCGGGCACCGACGGCAAGTGGAGCCGGCGGCGCAACTGGAATCCCAACAGTTCCGCCCCCGTCAATAACGGCACGGCCATCCTGGATTTCGGCGCGGGCACGCGCACCAACTCAAACGTTGACGTCGCGTGGAGCATCAAGTCTCTGACATTCAACTCCGGCGCGAGTGCGTACCGATTCACCGGCAGCACGCTCACACTCAACGGAGGCATCACAAACAATTCCTCTTCAACAGAAATATTCAGCAACCTCCTCGCGATCGGATCGGCCCAAACCTGGCGGTCAACAGCAGGACAGTTGATCCTGGCGGGAGGCCTCACGAATCGCGGTTTTACCCTCGGCATCACGGGAGACGGAGACATTAACTTCTCCGGCGCGATGCGGGGCGCGGGCGATCTGATCAAGAGCGGCAACGGCCTCCTTACATTGTCTGCCAACAACACACATACGGGGAAAACCACCATCAATGGCGGCACCGTCAGCGTCGGCACGGATTACAACCTCGGCACCGCGCCCGGCGCGGCAGTAACCGACAAGATCACACTGAACGGCGGCAAACTCCGCACGACCGCAGGTTTCGCACTGAACCAAAATCGCGGCATCACCGTCGGATCGGGTGGCGGCAACATTGAAACCACCACAGGCGCGTTGACGTACGGTGGCATCGTCACCGGTGTCGGCACTCTCACAAAATCCGGAGCCGGCACGTTGACGATCACGGGCGCAAATACTTTTGCCGGCAATACATTCATTCAGTCCGGATCGTTGTTTGTGAACAATTCCATTGGCAGTGGCACCGGCTCGGGAAATGTCACCGCCAGCACAAGCGGCACATTGGGCGGCAGCGGCATCATTGCCGGCACCGTGACAGTGAGTGCCGGGGGCGCTCTTTCACCCGGAGTCAAGGTCGGTACGCTCCACACGGGAAATGAAATCTGGAACGGTCAGGGCATTCTTTCATTGGAAATAAAGGACGCCACTGGCACTGAAGGCGTTGGCTGGGATTTGCTCACCATCAATGGTTCGCTCACCGTCAACGCCAAGCCTGCGAACAAATTCATCCTGGACCTGCATTCGCTTACCGCCGCCGACCTCGCTGGCATCGCGCAGAATTTTGATCCCAATCAAAGTTTCTCCTGGCGCATTGTCAGCACGTCAGGCGGCATCAACCTGCTAGCCGGCCAGACGGAGGACACTGTTTTTGGTTTCATGACCGACGGTTTCATGAACCCGCTAAACGGAGGAAAGTTCAGCTTGGACATCGCAAATGCGGGTCGCGATCTGCAACTCATCTACACGCCCGTGCCTGAACCCAGCGCTGCCAATGTGCTCGTCATGGGGCTTGGAATTCTGGTTCTCGTCCAGGCACGCGACCGGTTCACCACCACCCGGCGCTCATGAATCACTCAACACAAATTCTCGTCCGGAACGGTCAGATTTGTCGGGTGGTGTCGCAGTCGGCCAACCCGCACTGTCCCACCACACACATTCAGGTACTTGAACTCTTTGGCTGTGTTCGTTATTACGTGGCGCACTTTGAACATCAACGAGCCATTATCGCCGCCCTTGCCCGGAATCACCCCGGCACTTGATCCCCTTTTCCGCCCCGCATCCCTGGCCTGTCGCCACTTTCAAAAACAGGTCCGCGCCTCCGGACGGCCCGAGCCGATACTCATCGCCATCGAGCAAGCAGATGGCTTGATTTACCACTTCCACACTGAAATCTTTCCGGAACATTCTCCGGGCGCGGAAGCAAATTATTTCCACATCGAGCGCATTCTGAAATTTCTTCTGTGGTCGCGCGGAGGCTGGCGTATTCACTTCGACGGCCCGGAGTCAATCGCCACAAAACTCAAGGCTCACTATCGCGACGACCCTACCGGCACGTTTGATTCAAACACGGTGAGCGAACGGATGTTTGATCACCCGCTGGAAATCATCGCCACGAAAAATATTCCCCCCGAGCGTGTGCAAAGCCAGGCACTGGGCCGCCATCTCAAGGGTTGCCGCATCGGCTTCGACCTCGGCGGGAGCGATCGCAAAGCAGCCGCGGTGATTGATGGCAAGGTTGTTTTCAGCGAAGAAACCGAATGGAATCCTTACTTTCAGAACGACCCGCAGTATCACCTCGATGGCATCATGGATTCGTTGAGGAAAGCAGCGGCGCACCTTCCACGCGTTGATGCGATCGGTGGAAGCGCGGCGGGCATTTACGTCAACAACCGGGTAAAGGTCGCGTCCCTCTTTCGCGGAGTGTCTCAGGATGTTTTCAATTCCCGCGTGAAGAACATGTTCTTGGAAATCCGCAAGCTCTGGAACAACGTGCCGTTTGAAGTCGTCAACGATGGCGAGGTTACGGCGCTCGCGGCTTCGATGTCGCTCGGCGTGAATTCCGTGCTCGGCATTTCACTCGGTACCAGCACGGCGGGTGGCTGGGTCACTGCGGAAGGCAACATCACGTCGTGGATCAACGAACTGGCATTCGTGCCGGTGGATTACCATCCGGATGCCCCGCGTGACGAATGGTCCGGCGACAGGGGTTGCGGCGTGCAGTATTTCTCCCAACAATGCGTTGGGCGACTGCTCGCGCCAGCAGGTATTGAAGCGCCGAAGGAAATGCCGTTTCCCGAAAAACTAAAGCTCGTGCAATCGCTGATGAAGAAAGGTGACGAACGGGCGCGGAAAATCTATCAGACCATTGGCGTCTATCTGGGCCACGGCATCGCGCACTTCGCCACGTTTTACGATCTGCGTCACGTGCTGATTCTGGGACGCGTCACCTCTGGCGAAGGCGGTGACATCATTCTCAACGTCGCCAAGGAAGTTTTGAAACTGGAGTTTCCAGAACTCGCCTCACGCATCGCGTTTCATATTCCTGACGAGAAGGACAAACGCCACGGCCAGGCAATCGCAGCGGCAAGCCTGCCGAAAATCATCTGAATGATTCGCTGGCGAATTGACGTTCCCCAATCGAAAGACGAAGATGTAAACAGTTATGAACTGGCGAAACCATATCATTAGCGACCCGCAGATACTGCGTGGCAAACCCTGCATCAAAGGCACTCGAATTCCCGCAGCCCTCATTCTGGGCTACCTCGCTTCAGGTCTCAGCCACGAAGCCATCTTGCGTGAGTTCCCCGATTTGAGGAACGACGACGTTTCAGCCTGCCTCGACTACGCGCGTGACCTTGCCGAATTCAGCGCAGTCGCCGCATGAAACTTAGGCTGTTTAGCGATCAGTGCGTTCCTCGTGAGATCACCGAACGTCTCAAGACAGCCGGGCACGAAGTTGTCTTGTTGCGAGAAGTCCTCCCCATCCGCGCACCTGACCAGGAGGTGATTTCCAAGGCCCAACAAGAGAGTGCCGTGCTGCTTTCATTGAACGGAGACTTTTCGGACATCGTGGTCTATCCGCCAGCCTTGCATGGCGGGATCATCGCAATCCAGTTGCATAACCACCCCGAGGCGATTCCTTCGCTGATGAAAGGATTGATCTCATTTCTCAAAGCGAACCCTGATGCCGAATACTACCGTGGCAAGTTGCTGATAGTCGAACCTCACAGGATACGCATTCGTGAGTGAAACCGATGGCAATGAACCCATACCTCCAATTCATCTCCAACTACGCTCAACTCATCCGGGATGCAAAGTCGCTGCCGCTCGGAGGATTCGCACCATCACCCCGCCCTGCCCTCAAAGCCACCGCGCCGCGCGTACTGATTTTTTCGCCACACCCGGATGACGAATGTGTCATAGGCGCACTCGCGTTACGCCTGATGCAGGAGGCTGGAATGCGTGTCGTCAACGTTGCTGTCACACAAGGCAGCAACAAAGCCCGCCAACCCGAACGATGGAATGAATTGAAGGCGGCGTGCGATTTTCTCGGCTTCGATCTTGTGGCCACCGCACCAGGCGGACTGGAGAAAATCACACCCGAAACGCGCGAGCAGGAGCGCGAGCTTTGGTCGAAGCATGTGAAAGTCATCTCTGATATTCTTTCAGAGCACAAACCGAGGGCGATCCTTTTCCCACACGAACGCGACTGGAACGGGACTCACATAGGCACTCATCACCTCGTCATGGACGCTTTGAAGTCGCTTCCTCCCGCGTTCGAATGTTACGCCTTCGAGACTGAATACTGGGGACAAATGAGCGACCCGAATCTGATGGTGGAAACCAGCACGGAGGATTTGGGCAGGTTGATGGCGGCACTTTCATTTCACGTGGGCGAGGTGAAACGCAATCCTTACCACGTGACTGTCCCGGCGTGGATGATGGACAACGTCCGCAGGGCCGAAGTTGTCGGTGGTCAGGGCGGCGCACCTCCGGACTTCATGTTCGCAACCAACTACCGCATCAGGAAATGGGCGCAGGGCAATCTGAACCACATTTTCTCCGGAGGAAAGTTCTTGTCCAAATCCCAAAACCCGGCTTCGCTTTTGACGTGAACGAGATTTACATGCGCGAAGCAATCCGGCTTTCGCTGGCAAAGATGCGCCGCAACCACGGAGGACCGTTTGGCGCGGTGGTGGTGTGCAAAGGAAAAATAGTCGGGCGCGGTTGGAACCAGGTCACCTCCACCAATGATCCCACCGCACACGCGGAGATGGTCGCCATCCGCGACGCCTGCCGCCGTCTGAAAACTTTTCAACTCGATGGCTGCGAGCTTTACACCAGTTGCGAACCGTGCCCGATGTGTCTGGCGGCGATCTACTGGGCCCGCTTCAGCAAGGTCTTTTATGCAAACACGCGCAAGGACGCGCAGAAGATCGAGTTCGACGATGACCTGATCTACGACGAAGTCGCCACACCGATTTCAAAACGGAAGATTCCAATGAAACAACTGCTCCGCATCGAAGCGCTCGATGCCTTCAAGGCTTGGCAGAAAAAGACGGACAGGGTTCGCTACTAAATCACGTCCAAAGTTTTTGTGGATACTCTCCTCTGGCAACAAGCGCACGAACGCTTTCCACAACACGCGGACGATCCTCCCGATACGTCACACCAAACCACGAGTCCGTGGTGCGCAGCACGCGACATTGCGCCGCGCCGTCACCGACGAGGGAATTCACCACCGTAGGAATGTAGAACTCGGCTTTTTCGTTTTGCGCGTTTGCCTTGAGGAACGTGATAAACTCACTGCGCAACTGACCAAATAGCTTCGGCGTAAAACCCCACATGTTCAGCGAAACAATTTCGTCGCCCGTCAGCGGATGCACATGCCCCGCCCCGTCGGTGTGTTTTGCGCGCACGCCGTCGGGTTCAATCTTCGTCAACTCGGTCACTGTCTCCAGAAATCCAGCGGGTGAGGTTTTACACACTCCACGCGCCACACTGCCGAAGTCGGAGAGCGTGTTACGCAAAACAAATCCCACCATCGAGTATTCATCTGCGCCCGAGCACAACTGATCAGCGAGCACACGAAACGAGTACGCGCCGTAAAAATCATCCGCATTGATGGCCGCGAATGGTTCACGAATTATTTCCTCTGCCACAAGGATCGCATGGCCTGTTCCCCAAGGCTTGGTGCGATTTGACGGGAGAGTGAATCCTTCAGGCAGTTTGTCGAGTTCCTGAAACACATACTCGACCTGCACGCGCTTCTCAAATCGCGCGCCAATGGTTTCACGGAACGTCTGCTCGATATCGCGCCGGATCACGAAGACCACTTTGCAGAAGCCAGCGCGCAATGCGTCGTAGATGGAGTAATCAATGATGGTTTCGCCGCCCGGCCCGACGGGATCAATTTGTTTGAGCCCGCCGTATCGGCTTCCCATTCCGGCGGCCAGCACGAGCAATGTTGGTTTCATCTTGTTGAACGGAATTCGTCCACGACTTACGCCGGTTCCTGTTGCGTGAGGCAGTGCAGCGAACCAAAGCCAAGCACGAGATCAACCGCGTGGATGCCCACCACTGGACGATCCTTGAACAATTCGCCAAGAACCCCGAGCGCGACACGGTCGTTGGGATCATTGAACGTCGGCACGATGACGCAGGCGTTGCAGATATAGAAATTCGCGTAGCTCGCAGGCAACCGCCATTTCCCGTAATAAACCGGCGACGGCATGGGTAATGAAACGACCTCGGGCTTCGAACCGTCTTCAAGCCGCAGATGCTTGATGCGCTCCCAGTTTTCGGCAAGCGGCTTGTAGTTGATGTCGGTCTTGTTCTTCTCCTTGATGAGCACGAGCGTTTTCGGATTCACGAAACGGCAGATGTCGTCAATGTGCCCGTGCGTGTCATCACCCACCGGGCCGCTGCAAAGCCAAAGGACATTGCTGACACCGAGATACTTTTTGAACATCGCGTCGTACTGCGCCTTGGTCATGCCTTGATTACGCACCTGAACGGTTGGATGCTGGTAACACTCCTCAGTAGTGAGCAGCGTGCCACGCCCGTTCACCTCAATGCCGCCGCCTTCGATGATGAATTTCTTTCCGTTGAACTTCGCGTCAAACAGCCGCCTCTTCAAAAGTTTTGCCGCAGTCTCCGGAACACGCGTATCGAGCTGCCAATTTTTGTACTTGGCCCACGCGTTGAAATGGAAGTGAACAATTGCCAAATCTGACTTTGGACTCTGGACTCTGGACTCTGGACTTTTTCTGACATGAATCGGCCCGCTGTCGCGCGTCCAACCCCGGTTCGTTGGATGAACCACGAATTGCACCTTGCGAAGATCGCAATTGGCGCGCTTGAGATAGCTGGCGGCGAACTTTGATTCAGCAGTGCTTCGCACGAGAATCCGCACGCGTTCGCCTTCGGAAATCTTACGCACCATTTCGCCATAGACCCAGCGGATGGTGTCAATCTTGTCGGGCCAGTCGGATTCGTTGTGCGGCCAGCCGAGCCATGTGGCCTCGTGCTGTTCCCACTCGGCGGGCATCGAGTAGCCGAGGTCTGCGGGTGATTGCTCAATCGTGGTCTGTGTCTTCGCCATAAAACGTGCGCGGAGGATAAAGTTTTCGCGCCGCTTGTCCATCGCGTGATGCGGCAATGTGTGACTGGAACCCTGGCCACAGAGACGCAGAGGCGCAAAGAAAGCCCGTCAGGGCTGGCATAGTTGTAGAACGGCAATCATCAGACCAATCAAGCTCCGTCAGGAGCGGCATCGAATGTAGTTGCGGGAAGATGTCGCTCCTACGGAGCTTGTGATTTTTGATGGCGGGGTTTCTACAAATATGTCGCGCCGCTGGCGCTGGGGAAGGTAGGGCGCGTCACTCCGTGCGCGCCGTTGTGGTAAAGCAGTACGCACCGATTCCAACAGGCGGCTCGCAGAGGACCGCGAGCCCTACCAACTGGGCAAAGACAGCGGCTCGAATGTGGAAGATTTACGCTGAAGCTGTCTGCGCTGGATCACGGGGAAATCGTGGTGCGGATCGCTTTGTTTTGCACTGGACAAAACAGTCATAGACGAGCAGTAAAAGTGCGTCTGAATCCGCAACTCAACATCGTGAAATGAGTGCCTTTCTCAAAACGGACTGCCCACACTGCGGACAATCCATTGAATTCCCGTCAGAGGGGATAGGCGAAATAGTTCCATGTCCAACTTGTGAGAAGCCGTTCGTTTTAACTCCTGTAAGCCCCTCAACGATTACAGAATCAATTGCCACTCCCGTTGCGTCTCCCCCGGAAGAAATAAAGGCGCAAAGAACCACCAGATCGAATCTATCGAAACTCACGGAAGAAACTATTCTGGCGAGAACAAAAAGCGGCGACACCCCCTTGCACCGGGCAGCTAAGAATGGGCTGATTACAGAAGTGCCGATTCATCTTTTGAACCATGGTTTGTTTATGGTGAAAAACAGCGCAGGTGAAACCCCTCTCCACGTAGCTGCAAGGCACGGACATCTTGACCAAGTTCCCCGCGAGTTCATGACCAAGGAATTGCTAACAATTTCCACCTCGCCGCCTTATGCGCCACAGGGCGTTTACACGACTGGTTCTGGTTACGTGGCGCGAACCGAAACAGTGCTGCATATCGCAGTGCGCTGTGGCCAAGCTGACCGAATACCCCTAGAAATCTTCACGCCTGACTTGTTAAGCATTGAAGCGACAGGTTACAGGCAAACTCTCTTGCATGATCTGGCTTACGCGAACCGCTTGGACCTCGTTCCTGAAAAGTTTGCGAATTCTGATATTTGGAGACTTGTAGATCATGTCGGCAGAACGCCGCGCGACATCATTGAAGAAGAATTGCAGCGCGCGAAGCAAGTTACGGCTGTGCGCAGTGAGCCAGCTACTGAAAAGCAAAAAGAGAAACTCCGCTATTTCGGCTACGCCCTGCGGGATGGCATGACAAAAGGCGAAGCAAGTGATGCAATCGATGAGTGCGTCAGGCAATTTCCCCTTCGAGATGAAGAGTATTACAATCGTCCTGCAACAAAAGAACAACTGGCACAACTGCAAGAATACTCTATGTCGGATAGCGATCTAGCTGTTGCTCTAAACGAAATCCATGAAGACGACTCTATTCTGACGTATGGAGAAGCTAAGGACATGCTTTTGGAGAGTGAAAGAGCCGCAGAGTTGAGAGAGATTGATAGATCAACAAGCCCTCCGGATGAAACTCAACGACGGCTGTTGCTCGAACTAGGGTTTAGCCTTGATACAAGCCTTAAAGAAAGAATCACTGCTACAGACTTAGATCACATTCTTAGCCTTAGGGAGTCCCCACCGAGGGACGAAGATATTCGACTTTTCAAACTGCACGGCATTTCCCTATTCCAAGCCGACGGGCTGGCCGCTTTTGCTCTTGGAGATTTAATAAGAAGCTTTGGCGGGTCGGCTCAGAGTCATAACCGACGAGATGTGAACTACGGAGCTGCCTGCCAAGCAGCGATGGCCGACCCAGAATATCAAACTCCAACATTGACCCGCGATTGGGAAGGTTTTGTGGCATTCGCTTGGCCAAAAGCAAAGATAAAGGAGTGGCTTCGAGCAGCTTGATTGTTAATACCTTTCTGTTTGTGCGAAGATTTGCAAAGTGGCGCGGCATTTTCAGGTCAGAGTGCCGGTGCAGCCTGGCAACTCGGACAGCGCGTTGGTGTATTTCGCGGTTAAGAAAACGCCGGGCGGTGTTTCCATCGCCCGGCTTTTGTGTTTGAGATTGCTGCGGATTATTTCCAGGTCATGTCCGCCACGGTTTTGCCCGCAGGAATAAATGGCAGGACATGCTCACTGTACGGCACGACCACGTCGAGCACGTAGGCCTCATCCGAGTCGAGCATCCGCTGGATGGCGGCGCGCAAATCCTTTTTATAGATCACGCGCTCGCATTTCACGTTGAATGAATTGCAGACGCGCACGTAGTCGGGATAAACCTGGGCACGATCATCCGGGTTGCCCAGATACGTGTGGCCGCGGTTGCCGGCGTAGAAGTTGTCCTCCCATTGCACCACCATGCCGAGGTGCTGGTTGTTCAGGATGATCGCCTTTGCCGCAATCTTCTCGACGTGCGCAGTCGCGAGTTCCTGGATGTTCATCAGGAATGAACCGTCGCCATCAATGTCAATCACCTGCTTGTCGGGATGCGCGACCTTCACGCCAAGCGCGGCGGGAAATCCATAACCCATCGAGCCGAGGCCGAGGCTGCTGACAAATTGGCGGGGGAATTTGTATTTGTACCACTGCGCCGCCCACATCTGATGCTGCCCGACGCCCGTGGTGATGTACGCGTCGCCCTTCGTGAGGTCGTATAACGCCTCGATCACCATCTGCTGGAGGATGCACTGCTCTTCGTGACCTTTGAGATGATCTTTCATGTGATCGCTGTCAGCGATCTCAGGCGTGACGCCGTAGGCGAAAGGCGCTTTCTTCTTCCACTCCGCGATCTGTTCGAGCCACGGAGTGTGTTTCTTGCTGATCGGCCGCTTCGCGAGCATGGCGTTCAATCGTTTGAGCGCGTCCTTGATGTCGCCAACCACGGGCAGGTGCGCCTTGCGATTCTTGTTCAACTCGGATGCATCAATGTCCACATGAACAATCGTGCCGTGCTTGCAGAACTCCTCGAACTTGCCCGTCACGCGGTCGTCGAAACGCACGCCGAACGCGAGCAACAAGTCTGCGCCATCTTTCAATTTCACCATCGGATCGTTGAAAGATTTGCGCTTCTCGTATTCGCCGTTCACCGCCCAGTTTGCGGAAGCCGCGCCGTGCATGCCGAGCCAGCGCATCGAGAGAGGATGCGTCTCGGGAAAACCACCCACGCCCATGAGTGTTGTCGTCACCGGGATGTTCGTCGTTTCGGCAAACTTCTTGAGTTCCGCCGCCGCGCCGCTCGTGATGATGCCGCCGCCGCAATAAAGCACCGGGCGCTCTGCCTTCTCGATCAAGCCCATGATCTCGTTCAACGCGAGTTCATCGGCCTTCAAGTCAGGTTGCGTGTAACCGCGCAAACCTTTCTTCACCTGTTCAAGCGTAGGCCAGACCGGCTGCGCCTTTGCCTGCTGAATGTTCTTGGGAAAATCAATCACAACCGGGCCGGGGCGACCGGACTGCGCGATGTAAAACGCTTCCTTCACAATGCGGGGGATGTCGTTGATATCCGTGATGAGATAGGAGTGTTTCACGATGGGCAACGTGACGCCGATAATGTCCGTCTCCTGAAACGCGCCGCGCCCGATCATGTTCTGATTCACCTGCCCGGTGATGGCGATGAGAGGGCAGGAATCCATGTAAGCATCCGCGATGGCGGTGACAAGGTTCGTCGCACCCGGACCGCTTGTGCCCATGCAGACGCCAGCCTTGCCGGTGGCGCGCGCGTAACCTTCCGCCGCGAACGATCCACCCTGCTCATGGCGCGGGAGAATTGTGCGAATCCTGGAGGCCGTCAGCGACTGGTGGATTTCCATGCTCGCACCGCCGGGATAGGCAAAAATAACTTCGACGTCCTCACGTTCCAGCGCCTCGACGAAGATGTCCCGGCCAAATTTGGCCTGGCCGACTTCGGCGCGTTTCCTGGCAGCATTGGATTTTGAGGGTTTCGCTTTTGCGGTTTCGGTTGTCTTGCTCATACTTTCTTTTGGTTGTGACTGGACAGAGCGGGCAATAAAAAACCCACAGCCGTTTCCAGCCGTGGGTTCTTGTTAAAATTCGATCAACCTCGACAAGAAACCCCGGCGTCGCTTGCTACGACGACCGCTGTTACGACTGGTCGGATTGCCCTGAACATGGCTCACAGTTTAACGATCCAACACCATCGGTCAAGCCCGGTTTCTTGGCCGTTTGCCTGCCCAAAGTGCGAGGGGCGATTTGGGGTGGTTATGAAGACTGGCACAATGGACTTGGTCAACTGCATTGCAACGGCACGCCCATGCAGTTGCGCGCGTTTGTGTGTTTCACTCAACGCGAACGCGGAAGAACCGGTTGCCGGACTTCCAGACGTACGCATTGATGGGCTGGCCATCGCCGATATAAAAATTCGGCCAAGGCGTCCACGCCCCGGCAAGATTCGTTGTGTCCTCCACGATGTAGCTTCTTCCGACGATGCTGGGGAAACTCAACATGAACGCGTTTGGCGATCCGGGCACGGCAGTCAGCGAGCATGCAGGCGGTGGAATCACAGTCAGACCGAACTCCGATTGAGCCGGGCCGCCGAGATCGTTCGTGACGGCGAACGAATAACTCGCCGTGGAGTTGGTGGTGACGTTGGCAAGGACAAGCGGATTGCTGTTCACACCGGGAATCAACGTGCCGTTCTTGCGCCAGGTGAACATGAGCGGCGGGCTGCCCATGACAGGCGCGCTCATCACAACGGTTGCGCCTTCCGCCGCAACCAACGACGATGGAGTTCCCGTAACAGCAGGCGACTGTGGGAGCTGATTCGTAGCGAGCGAGTAGTTCAACCATGCAACGCCGCGCGCACCGGACACTCCATCCACGGCGACGAGATATTGGCGCGACTTCACCACGCCGAAAGACACCCGCGACGCGCCATTCGTGGCGAAGGCATTGTCATTGCAGTCGATCTTGATCAAGTCGGCATAACCCGCAGGCGTGCCGTTGTAGGTGTAAACCTCCATCACCGTATCATAGCTGCTGCCAATGGTATCGAGCGTGATCGTGCCGTTGGTGGGTGGTTGATACAAGAGCCAGTAGGACGCGCCACCGGGAACATTGCAATGGGCGGGTTCAAGCGGATCGCTGGTGGCGTAAGTGGTGTTGAATATCTGGCTGCCGTTGTAGCCGCGCACGACACCAAGATTCATCGGCGTGATTCCGCCGCCTCCGCCGTTCACAAGATTTTGAAACCGCAACGAACTGCCGCCGCCATTGGTGCCGATCAACGGCGTGGACTGCGCGTCGAGAAACTTTGGCTGGGCCAGCGTATTTGACGAGCCATCCGTGTTGATCTGGACGTCCGCCGGCACCGAGTAATAGGAGACACCGCCGCCAAAATTCACCCGGACCTTGTAGCGTCCAACGTTGGTGGCCTGAAAACTGGGGATCACCAGGTTCGTTGTGCTGACGACAGGAACAATTTCGTTTCCGTTGAAATACCAACTGACCTGGCCGTTGCCGACATTTGTGATGGTGGCCGAAAGTGTCACGACATCACCGATCCCGACGGAACGATCCGCCGGCGAACCAAGTATCTGTGCCGGCAAAATTGGCAAAGACTCAAAATTCCATTTGAACTCGACCCGCCCCACTGCACCACGGTACCCGTCCACGGCGATTTCATACCGCTCTCCCGCCAACACGCCAAATTCGATTTCGCTTTCGCGCTCGAACCCCTCGGAGTCGTCAGCACGCGCCACTTCACGCAGGTCGCTGAAGGTCGAACCGCCGCTGTTGGTGAACTGATACGCCGAGAGCAGAGTGTCGAAACGGCTGGTCTCCGTTTTGAATTCCACGATGCCGTTGGTGGGGGCAATCCACGAAATCCAGAGCGAATGTCCTCCCTGCTTGCCGCCGTGCCGGGGCTCGCCAACCTCGACAGTCGCGTTGGTGTTGCTTTGTTCGATCTGGCCCGACACCGAGATAATCGTTTGGCGGTTTGTGAAAACATCCTCCAGCGTTTGAGCGCCTGCGTGAAATGCCAGAAACATCAGGACACAACTCCACCCCCGGAAGCGGAGACAGCTCCGCCTCGTGCCGCGACTCTCCAATTTCCCGGCGACGGGCAATATCATGTTCATCTGTTTTCGCATCGGAAACTGTTTGGGTTTCGTGCGACAGAATATACCAATAGCAGCCTCGTTGCCAGCCGCGAATATCAGTCTTTTTGATGAATTCAGCCGCCTCCTGACAACGGCTGCGGAACACCTCTGTTCCGCAGCCGGAACAAAACGGCGTTTCGCTGCTCAAACCAAAGGTCAAGGTGCGATTTATCGGACCCGGAGAACAGCTCCGGGAACGCAACGCTGGAGAGAGCACCCGCACCTTGACCAAACTACCTACAGTGTTACTGCTCTCCATCCAGTTCACCAACGCGCGGAACGTGGCACTGGTTTACAACTCGTGGAGTCTGTTCGTGCGGTGCGCCGAGCCGGAACGTCCCCGCGAAGCCGAGCCGAGCCGACCACAGTTATTGTGGGCCGTGGGCCAGGTGATTGAGAGCGGCCGACGGTACTCGCTCAACCCATCAATACCGTAGCAACCGAAAATATTGTTTGGGTGTATTTCGCACTGTGCTTGCTGGAATGGTTGTGGGGCTGGTACCGGCAACTGTTTGCCACGGCCCGTTCAAGTCTGCCGCAGCTTGCAGATCAAAGCGCGGATCGTTCCAGGTCAGCACGAGGCTTCCTGCTGCAGTGCGATTCCACAGCAGGATGGGGGGTGTCTGGACCGCAAGGAATCCTTCTACACGACCATTATTGGCGTTGGCCACCCAGAGCCGGCCCGAGCCATCCACGATCACACCGCCGGGCGAACGAAGTTCCCCCGCGTTTTCACCGTATCCGCCGACGTAGCCGAGAAACGTCCCGGAGAGATTGAACACCTTCACATGACCTTGGAACGTGTCCGCAACGTAGAGCCAGCCAGCATTGTCTCCGGCGATGCCCTGGGCGCGCCCGGAGAAGCTGACTTGTTCGGGTGCCGGTTGCAGCGTGAACCACCGAAGGAAATTGCCAGTGCGATCCAGCACCTGCACGCGGTCGTTGTTCTGATCCACCACATACAAATGGCCGTTGGTTCCCACCCAGATTCCAGCCGGGAAGTTAAACTGGTTTGGGCCCATACCGTAACCACCGTATTGTCCCACCAAGGCGTTGTTGCGATAGGCCTTCACTTGATGCGCCCGACCATCGGACACATAAACCGTAGTGACGTTGCTCTCGGTCAGCGTTGTGATATGGCCAGGCAACTGAAACTCGCCGGGCCCTTGCCCGAGTTGACTGAGCAGATTCCATTGCGAGTCAAACACCCTCACCGTCCCGGCGGTGGCGTCGCCAACGTAAATTTTTCCATCCTGATCCACCGCGAGGCCGAGCGGTTGTCCCAGACCGGGCTTCACTGAAGTCTCAACCCCCGCCGCATTTAATACCACCACTTTGCCCGCCAGCGGGTCGGACACTAGGAGGTGGGATTGCCCATCCGTGGCGAGGCGGGCCGGCGCAACGAACGACGCTTGGGGGGAAGGCAACGTATTGAACGGCGGTAATCCGGTCGCGCAGACCGAAACCGCCGCTCCACCAAAGCACAGCAACAGCGCCAACCGAACCGGCCCCACGTATCGGAATCGCCGCCAGATTTGCGTCAGGCCGCCCGAAACCGAACTTGAGTCAAATTGTTGATTCATGGCAGTGCTTTGGTTTAGCGAGGATAGGCCACCGAGTAACTTTCGCTCCCGTGACAAGTGGCGGCACATGTGCCGCCATTGGCGGTCCGGGTGTAATTGTTGATGCCGGGATTCCGTCCTGTCACCAGCAGGTTGGGCAGCGTGGTTGCTCCATGCGTTTCGTGACAAGTGTAACAGGGATAACGCCGGCTGCCGACGTGATAAGCGTGCCCGTTCCCACTGCCAAATCGGCTGTAATTTTTCACAGTGCTCGTTGCGTTGTTGTTGGCG
>JABFSR010000225.1 GCA_013140495.1 Verrucomicrobiota bacterium | reverse complement strand
CAAGGGTATCGTTGCCGGTGATGACGACCCAGTCGGTGCGGTACAACCAGGGTTGGTCGGCGGCGGGCTCGTTCTCGACGAGGATCGCCTGGCGGCCGATGGACTCCGCCAGATCCGCCACCACCGCTACCTGCGGAGAGTCGGATGTCGAAATAACCTGGACTGAACGACACGCCCGCAATCGTCGTGGCATTTGAGCCGCCCCATCCCGGCCCGCCAGCGGTTCCGATTGTTCCACCGTTGGCTGCGAAACCGGGGTTTCCGCCCAATCCGTCCACTCCGTCGGTGCCGTCTGCGCCATCGCCGCCCTTGGTACCATTTGCGCCTTTTGTTCCATCCGTTCCATCGGCTCCATCAGCTCCCTTTCCGCCGGCATGTCCGTTTTCACCAACGATGCAAACTGGCCCCCCGTCTCCCGGACCATTCCAAGCACCGCCCGCTCCGGCCATGCCACCAATTCCGTGAACTCCGTTTGCGCCGCCCACCCCGGCCGTGCCAACAACGAGCCCCGCCAGTCCACGTGCTCCTCCGGCACCTCCGCCTGCGCCTCCTGCTGCGCCTCGCCCTCCCAATCCGCCGAATCCACCGACTCCGCCAAATCCACCCGTCGCACCGCCGAACGCCGTACCACCTGCGCCACCCCAGCCGCCGCCGCCGCCATTACCACCATCACGCCCGGCAAAACCGGGGCCGCCGCGTCTGCCTTGCGCCCCATTTCTTCCAGGATTGCCCGGAGTCCCGTCCGTGCCAGGAGTTCCATCAAAACCGTCCGTGCCCGCGATGCCGACTGCTCCGGGCAAGCCCCCACCTGCACCATCCGAGCCCGGCGTCATCGGCGGGCCACCCGCTCCGCCAAGTGACGAGCCTCCGCCTCGCAGACCGCCTGCGCCGCCAATTCCGTTGCCGCCGTCCGCGCCAAACAAACCACCTGCGCCGCCGCGCCCACCAGTGCCCACCGCCCTGCCTCCAGAGCCTGGCCAGCCTCCATTGAACACCGACGCTGCGGCTCCACCAAACCCGCGAACGCCCGCGCCTCCGCTCGCGCCGCCGCCAAGCTGACCGGGTTCAACCACCAGCGAATTTGACAGCACGATGCTGTCGCACGCTTCGATGATGAGCGGATAATTTCCCACTGCCGTAACAGCACCCGTGATCACAAGGCTCGGAAATGAAAACACCACCACCGTGCCGTTTGGAGTGGATTCATAACGTGTCGTCATCGTCGCCCCGGGCGGCCCGACTGATGGCGGCGCGGTGAGCAAAGTTGTGTTGAACACACCGCCCGAGATCACATAAGCCGCCGCCGGACTGGAACAGACCGGGTTGGTGAGATTCACATTCCACGGCCAGACGTTCGTGCCGAAGGGCGCGAACTGGCCTCGAACCGTGGAAGCCGCCAGCAGGACCGGCAGGACGAACAGCCAGAAAAAAATCCGGCTGCACGGGGACATTTTCCCCGGTCGTCGAACCGTTGACGAGCGTGGAGGGTTCAAGGGAATCGTTGTTTCAGGAGCGAAACGGTTTGTTGCATTCATACTTGTTACGAGTTGGGCAATGCGCCCGGTTTGGTTTTTGTTGACCCTGGTGGGAACGGTTGGCGGCGACCACACAGTTTTTTTTCGCCGCCGATTACACCGTTTCCCACCAGGGCCGCCCGCCGCACTCACGGAAGGCGAATTTGTTTCCACCCGTTACTTCAACGTCGGGGGCGAACCATTACAGGAAAAGTGAAGAAAGTTTCTGGAGCGAAAAGCCTGTCTGAAATTGCGCCGGCACTGCCTCGTGCTCACTTTTGAAATCTCCCAACATCGAGGACGAACCATCAACCCAGGCTTTTCGAGCAGGGGCTAAACCGATTTGACAGAAAACTCGCGAACGATGCCGTGCCAGTGCCAGAGGAGATGACGGTCGCGCAATGCGCAAAGCAGATGCAGCATCACGCGACCGTGCCGGGAGTTAGCGAGGTAGGATTGCATGGCGGGAGAATTTCGTGACGACGGCTGCCGCTGGTGTGAAATGGCGTCGCCGCAAGAATCTCGGATGGCGGCAGCCGTCGTGTAAATCGTGAATCGCAGTTCGAGGGAGTCGAAGCTCATAAACCACTTGCACCTTGATTTTGAAGGCAACGTGACGCCATGCACAAAGCACCCGGAACGGGGCTGATTTTTCAGAATCGCGGTTCGTGATGTTTATCGGGTGTTTCATAGAATTGCCTTCACCTGTTACTTCAACAAACGTGGGGAATCATTACCGGGAAAGAAATCGAACTGTGGGTAAATGCCGCCGAAAGCCGATTCGGAAGGATTGAATCCCGAAGTTGAGGCTTTGCTAACCGCTGACCATCGCCACCAGATGCTTCATCTCCTCGTCCACCTCCGCCGGGTCCGCCACGGTGGGCTTCACCGCATCGCGCACGAGCTGCCTGTAGCGTGCGCGCAAACGATGCACCGCCACAGCCACTGTGCTGGCCGTCATGCTGAGTTTCCCGGCGACCTCCGAGTAATCACCAAAACGGCTTTCGTCCGTGAGAAATCCGCCCAGCGCCTCAAACAGTTCCTTCCTGCCACTGGCGCTGTATTCGGCGCGCAACTGAACGACGCCCCGATCCAGCACCGCCCGCGCCCAGCGCCGGTCAAAAATCTCCTCCGGCGACAACTGCGTGGCGAGTTCAGCCTGGAGATGGCTTTCCGCCGCTTCGATGTCGAGGCTGATGTGAGCCTGGCCACCGCCACGTTTCTGTCGCGTGGCGTGCTTGTGCGCGTTGATGAGAAATCGCTTCACAGCCACAAGCAGGAACGAACGGAATTTCCCGCGCTGGCGATCCACCGCGCCGAGATAATTTTTCTCGATCAGCAGCCGGAAGAATTCCTGCGTGAGGTCTTCGGCATCGTGCGGATCATTCACGGCCTGCCGGACATGCGCGTAGATCGGATACCAATAAAGCCGGCAGAGATGTTCGAGCGCCTCCCGCGCGCCAGGCGACTCCTGCTCGCTTGCCAACAACACCTCTGTCCAACACGTCGTCATGAAACGCCGCCCTTCCAGACCCGGAAACTCTGCCTTGTCGTCGAACTCGTTCATGCGGTGCGCGGAGAGGATGCGACGAGGGTGCGTTGCAAATCCAGCAACTCAGCGCGCATCGCGGCGGCACTGGCGTAGCGGTCGGCCAGGTCCGTCTCGCAAGCGCTCAACAGGATTTCGTGCAGGCGCAGCAATGCGTCCGCCTCGGGCCCTGCGTTCAGGTCGGCGGGCAATTCCGGGAACTGCACACACTCGCAACCCGTCGCCGCTTCGTAGAGCGTCTTGCCCAGCGCAAACACGTCGGCGCTCGGCGCACCCGGACCTTCCGGCGCAAGAAAACCGGACGTGCCCACGCGCGTGACTTCGCCTTCGTCACTGTTTGTGGTTGTGACAAGCCCCACGTCCGCCAGCTTCGCCTGGCCGCCGACGAAAATGATGTTCGCGGGTTTGATGTCGCGGTGGACGAGTTGCTTTTGATGCAAATGATCGAGTGCCGAGCTGAGTTGCAATCCGAGTTGCACGCAGTCGCGCACGGGCAGTCGTCCACGCCGGGCAATCACCCGGGCCAGCGTGCGCGGCGTGTAATTCTCCGGCGCGATGTTCGCCCCCGACACCTCGTCGTCCGCCGCTTCCATCACGTAGTAAAAACACCCGCGCAGGTCGTTGCGCCCGACGTGCAGGATGTGCATGAGGCCGGGATGCGAACGGGAGAGCGGCGCGAAAGTTTGCATCCCGTTGAACTCGCGCTCGAACGGCGCAGCCTTGGGGAAGTTTTTCCGGTAAACAATTTTTACCGCATGAAAACCGCCGATGGCGTTGCGCGCCAGCCACACCTCGCCATAAGCGCCGCGCCCCACGCATCGCAACAGCGTATGGTCGGGAATGTCCCGGGCCTGCGACGCGCGCAAAACAAAACTCAATACGGACGCTCCGAGCGCGATGGGAATTTGCACCCCCACAACGATCAGCCAGGGAAACCATATCCGCTGTACCCCGAACAGGATCGCAACGACGATCACGACAACCAACGCGCCGGCCACCGATCCCGCCAGCGCGGGCAGCGGACGCAACTGCGCCAGACCGAATCCAAACGCCGCGCCGCACGCCACCAGTGCGAGCGCTTCCAGCCACGCGGGCATCTGCTGAAGCCAATCGTGCCGCAGGAAATTACCGAAGACAGTGGCCATGATTTCCACGCCCGCCATTAACTGCCCGTTCCAGCGCGTGAGTGGTGTGGGGTGTTCATCACCCGAACCCGGACCTCGCGCGGTGATCGCGAAGCTGCGGCCCACGAACACCACCTTGTTCGAGAAAACATCAGGCGCGAGTTGCTCCGGCTGCAATGCCTGCCAGTAACCGATCTGCGTGAAAGCAAGCGGCCCGTAGTAATTGATCCAGCGCGCACGGCCCGCGGCGGGCGGAGCGGAATCGAGCATTTCTGCGGCACGCAAGGCGATGTGCGCAGACTGCGGCCAGTTGGCGTGTTGGCGGAGCGCCCGGTCGGCGCTTCGAGGCAATTCCACGATGCCCCACGGTGCCATGTCGGCAAACTTGTCCAGCGGCAGAATGAGATTGAACGCTCCGCCAGCTTCACCCCGGCGCTCGGCAAACGGCGCGCTGGCGGCAATTACAACCTTGCCTTTCGCGCGCAGAAGCGCAGTGGCAAATACATCGTCCACCCGCGATTCCGGCCACGCGTCCGCGAACAAAACGTCAAACACCACAGCCTTCGCGCCGCGCGCAATCAATGTGTCCAGCAACTTCGCGTGCATCGCGCGATCCCAGAGCCGCTCCTGCGACTGGCCGAGTCGGCGATGCGATTCCTCATCCATTGCGACGATGACGACCTCCGGAACGGGTTGCGTTTTGTGAAACAGGAAATAGGAATCGAACGAGAGCGCGTTGAACCACTCGCGCGGGCCGGGAACCATCCAGCAGAGCAGGCCCAGAATTGCCGCTGCCAACGCGCCCCAGAGTCCCGCCCGGCGCAATGCTGCATTTTCAGACGCGAGTTTCACGGCGCCGAGTTGGTGTTCACGGTGACTGTGTAGAAGCG
>JABFSR010000022.1 GCA_013140495.1 Verrucomicrobiota bacterium | reverse complement strand
GGTTGGGCAGCGTTGTTGCTCCATGCGTTTCGTGACAAGTGTAACAGGGATAACGCCGGCTGCCGACGTGATAAGCGTGCCCGTTCCCACTGCCAAATCGGCTGTAATTTTTCACAGTGCTCGTTGCGTTGTTGTTGGCGTAGGTATCATAGCGGTGACAATCAAAACAAAGTTCGCTGTTCGCCATGGTGCGGGAGGCGGAACCGGTTTGAGAACTTTTCTTCAGGATGTAAGGAAACGCCGATCCATGCGGGCCGCGAATGGTTGTGTCATCGCTGGTATGACAATCGGTGCAGGTCATGACCTGATCGGAACGCCAGCCGTTGACGAAGGCGTTGACGTTGATGTTGGTGTTCTTGCCAACTCCTTCAACGGGATGAAACGAGGCGGTCTTGGTGTTGAATTTCAACGCATAGTCCGCCTGCCCCGCCGGGCGCGTGGTCCAGCCCGAGTGACAGGTGAAACAAACTTCATACTCCTTCACCGGCGCGGAATCGGTTGCACCCCGGAACGTATAGCTCACCGAAGTCGCGGTTACGTTTGTGACAGAAACGCGCGCCACTCCACGCAAGGCGCTTGAGGCTGCCGGCGGAACCGGCGCGATCGAGTCCGGCGTCAATTGATGCACGTTGTGGCAATCGGCACATTCGGCATGGCGATTCGCTGTGCCGTAACTGGCGGGGTTGCCGTCCTCGGTGGTGGTGTGACGACCGGCGGTGCTGACCGGGTGGCGATATGTCTTGTTGAAATTCGCCGCCAGATTTTTCGTGACCGGACTGCCGTCGTGACACGTGAAGCAAAGTTTCTCCTCCCGCTCGACCAACAGCGACGGGTAATCGGTGGCTGCATTGATTCCATCCGGCCAACCGTGGGTGCGATGACAATTTCCGCAACTGCCGCGATGGGCCGCGTCCGAATCCGCCGGCAACAGCGAGCCGTATTGCCCGCCGGGCCAGAGCGGTCCGTTGCCGGGATTGAGATGGCTGGCCGGGGTGACGGCGTCCACGTTCGCGTGGCATTGCGCGCAAAGCGCCTGTTGGTTCGCGGTGCGAAGAAGTTTTCCATCGTCGCTCGGACTGTTATGAGTCTGGTGGCAGGTGGAACACCACATTTGTCCCTGGTGCTTGTCCAAAGGCAGCGCCGCAGGCGGGTGCAAAACCGCGTTGCTGGCCACGAGCACGCCCACGGGATGGGAGCCGGCAACGGCGTTTGTTACAAACCGGCTCGCATGACATTCGTAACACATCTGATCCGTGTCGTTGGCTGTGCGCATGAAGTGGCGGCCCTGACCGCCGCCGGGACTGTACGGCGGGGACTGCGGGTCGAAAGGTTCCGCATCCTGGAAGTGGGTTTGGTGACACGTGGCGCACACGACCTTGCCGCCCGCCATGGTTCGGAGCATGTCCGCGTTTGTGGGCGCGGTGATTCTAGGCCGTACGGTAACCCGCCACTGATCGCCCGAAGCAAAAGCGGGTGAAGGTCGAACGTTCAGAAATGAAATCATCAACCCCGCCTCCAACGCCACGTTGGTCCCGGTCAACATACTCGTACCGCTGCCCGCACCGGGCCCGGCACCAGTCCAATTGAACCTCGCAGTACCTGCGTCTCCCGCCGTGGTGATGGTGACAGTGTAGCTCGCGGCATAGCGCCCGGTGTAAACGCCGTTTGCTTCGACAGCACTGGAAGGCGCGCCCGAGAGTGATTCCACTCGTCCCGAAGGACTGGTGTCCCAGCGGTGCGAGCTTCCTTCTGGTTTGGGTTGGCCCGCCGCGTCCGCCCCGAGCTTCGCCTGCTGGCGATCAGCCAGGGCCGCGCCCGAGGCCAGACCTCCGACTTGGTGACAACTCAAGCAAACATTGGCGTTGCCTGCCTTCGAACCAATCTGGTTGCCGAACAATTCGTGCTTCAGATGACAACTCATGCAAGAGAGCCCTTGCAGAAGACCGTGAGGTGCATCCTGCGCCGGAGCAGTCAGCGCACTGATCAAGGCCAGCGCGGAGACGAACAGGAGTGCGAGTGAATGGATCGCGCCAACTCTGGCGTGACCATCCGTTCTGGCAACGTTAATGCGCCAGTCTTGCTTCCGCGTCGTCATGGTAGGGCTACTCTAGGCCGTTGCGGACGGGCTACTCACCAAATATTGCCAAAGCCTTGCACGCGATTGTTGCGATACTCCGTAATTCTGCAGAGCTGGTTCGGCACGATGGCGAAACGGGGTTCAGATTGGAACACGATCCCGCTCCTTTTGGTTTTGCGCGACCGAGTGACGGGGATTGCCGACGACCGGCCAAACTCGTCAGCCGCGTGATAATAAGGTCAAGGTGCGATTTATCGAACACGGAGAACAGCTCCGCGAACGCAGCGCTGGAGAGAGCGCCCGCACCTTGACCAAAGTTAGAGATCAAGGTGCGTCTCCCGGGCGCGAGGAACAGCCTCGCACTCGTCAGCGTTGGAGAGAACGCTGCGCACCTTGACCAAAATTTTCTCATCTCATTGTGATTTCAGCCGGAAGAATCCCCGCTCTCCGGCGGTTTGGATCGTCATCTGATTTTGTCCGCCAACCACTGTGACCGCGTTTGTCACCGTGCCCCAGTTCGTCGCTGACAAATCAGAGTTTTGCTCGAGTGAGAAACCTGCGGCATTCGTCGGCCACGAGAGGATCAACACTCCCGGCGAAACCACCGCCAGACTCAGCGACGGTTGCGAGGGCGTGGTGATGAGTGCGGCAATGAAGTTCGCCACGACCGTGTGGTTCGTGTCGGACGTGAGTGAATACGTCGGAGACGTGCTGACCACGTTGGTGCTCTCCGTCCAGTTCACGAAAGCGTAGCCCGGATGCGCGCTGGCCTGCAACGTCACGCTCGCTCCCGAACTGTGGACACCGCCGCCCGTCGCCGTGCCCGCTTGCATCGGATCAACTGCCGTGTCAATGCGGTTGCCTTCAGCGAAGTGACCGACGAGCACACGATTCGCATTGACCGTGTATGTATATTGCGGGTCAGTGCTGACGGGTGCGCCATTTTGCGTCCAGTTCACGAACGCCCAGCCGGGCGCGGGGATCGCTTTCATCACGGACGGATCGCCGGGATCATAAGTCTTGTCCGCGTCCACCTCGCCGCCGTTCGCGGGTTCGCCGCTCACCGCCAGCGTATAGACCGGTTTGAACTTTGCCACCAGGTCACGATTCGTCGAGACCGTGAACGTGTAACTCGCCGTCGTGCTGACGGATTTTCCACTCACGAGCCACTTGGAAAACTTGTAGCCCGGATTCGCGGTTGCGGTGACTGTCGCGCTTGCACCGACCGCGTATTCGCCACTGCCGGTGGTTGAGCCCGAGCTCGCCGGCAATGCCGAGGCCGTGATGACCTTGCCCGTGCCAACCACGATGAAGTTCGCCGTTAACGAACGGCTGGCCTGCGCGAGGAAGGTGTAATTCGGCGAACCGCTCACGACCGTAGTGCCTTCCGTCCAGTTGGCGAACACATAGCCCGCACTCGCCGTCGCCACGAGCGTGACGCTTGAACCGTCCGCGTAATCGCCGCCGCCGGTGAGGTTACCGCTGTTGGCCGGAGCGGTGTCAGTGGTCACCGTGTAAATCGTTCCGCTGTCCACGCCGAGCACGAACGAGCCGAGGTTGGCGACGCTGACATCAATCTTCTTCGTCAACGTGTCCACCGTGCCGGTGAGCTTGTGCCATGCACCGTTTTCAAACTCGTAAAGGCAGAGCGTGGTTTCATCGAAACCGGGCGGGAGAATCGTCGCGTCGTAACCGAAGGTGAAATTCACCGAGCCGTTGTAGCCGCCGCTGAATTTCACTTTCCAGACCTGCGCCGGTTCGCCCGGCATGAGGAAAGCCGGCGCGCTGAACTCGCCCTCGGAAACGCGCACGGCTACTTCGCCCGCGTTCGCATGGGAGTAATCCGCGAAGCACGATCCTGCATTCGTCACGTCGTCGAAGCTGTAATCAACGCCGCCGGAAATGCTTGAGCCGCCGTTGCAACCGCCGGAACTGTTCGTGCCCGGCGTGACCCGCGTGCCGGTGCGCAGACTGAGAATGACATCGAAACTCGTGGACTGACCCGGCGCGAGCGTGCCGAGATTCCAGCGTTGCGCGCCGGAAACCCAGCGCGCGGTCGGGTTGAAATTGTCCGTGCCCTCCCGCGTCGAGTATGGCGCGGTGAGCCAGTTGTTTTCGATCGAGAGATGCACGCCGTCGGAAGGCTTGCCGATGGAGTGATCGTCAATGCCGTTGCCTTCGATGCCGTAGTGACCGATCTCAAAAGCACTCGGCGCGACGCTCGAATGGAAGGCGATGAAGTCCTCCAGCCCCGCGCTCGAACTGCCCGCGCCCACGGCGTATTGATCTACGCCCGCCAACGTCGTGTCATACTTGAACGTGTTCAGCGGCCCGGCGTAACTGCGGTTGTCATAGACGCCGCGATCGGCATGAAGCCCGTGGAGGAACTGGATGAACTGCACGTTCGTGATCGTCTCGGTGGAAATATTTTTGATCGTCGCGGTCTGCTGCATCACGTAGCGGCTGCTGTTGATGAACGTGCCCGCGCCGCCGCTTGAGGCAGGCGACGTGCCCATCGGCGTGCCGACAATGGTGTCGAACATTTCCGCGTGCAGCGTGATTTGGAGGTCGCTGTTGGTGATGACCGATTCCGCAGCGGGCAGGTTGTCCACATTCAGCGGCAGGGGCGTCATGGGCGTCTTCACTCCGAACGTGGACAACGTGGCCCAGTCGGGAAACGAGAACTGCGGGTCGAGGAAGCGCGGTGCCTGCACCGTGCCGTTGGCGCGATGATAGCCGATGGCCGCGCCCCATTCGCCGGAGAGATATTCGCGACCCACGAAGCCCGGCGTGTTGTCGAACAGGAAGTCCGAGTAGCCGTAATCCGTGAGCCAGATGTTCCAATCGGGATTGGCGACCGAGGTCCAGTTTTGGGCGGAAGCGTTGTGGCGCGATGTGAGTAATGCGAGTGCTGTGACGAGCATTATGAGTGCAGATAAAATCCGGCTGCAACCGGGTTTGATGATTTTTGTTTTCATGGGGAGGTTAGCTTGATTGTTTCGGTTGGGGGAAATCTAGGGATGCACGAGCCGGAAAAATTCAGTGCCGTT
>JABFSR010000011.1 GCA_013140495.1 Verrucomicrobiota bacterium | reverse complement strand
TACCAACAGGTATTTGTTCCTTGGGCGGATCGGTTCGGGCACGCTCGCGGTGACGACTGGTGCGGACGCAACCTTCAACGTTGATTCGTATAAATCGTTCGGAATTGGGCTCGGTGATCTGAACCGGGACGGCTATGACGACTTCGCTCTGTTCAGAGCCAGCGAAGACGACGGTCCTTATCAGGGCAGCGCGCTGATATTCTACGGATCGGCCAGTTACAAGACGTTGTCCGGCCTTGCCAGGACCGCCGCCGATGCTGCGTTCCGAATTTTAATGAAGCCTGCCGGTTCACTCGCGGGCGGGTTGTCCGTCAGAGTAAAAGGGTTTGGCATTACTGCGGGTGATTTCAATGCGGATGGCAAACTTGATCTGGCGGTGGGCGCGCCGTCTGTTTCTGTCAATGACATCAATGGCGTGGTGCTGGATCAGGAGAACATCGGGCAGGTGGCGATCTTCTGGTCGGTGGCCCAACACGTGGCCAGCACAGGGAAGGTGCTGCTGTTCTCACAGGCCGATGTGCTGTTGGAAGGGACAACTGAGCAGGATCAATTTGGCGCGTTGCCATTGTCTCCGGGTCTGGATCTAAACCGCGATGGCATTCATGATCTGGTCATCGGCACACCTGCGGCAAGCGCGATTGGCGCCGGCATAGTTCGCTCGGTCGGCACGGTTTCGATCATCTATGGTGCCGCACCGATTGATCCGCGCGTTGCGGCAAACCAAACCAACGCGGTGGTTCTCACCAACCGGACGATTACGGGCAGCGGTGATTTCCTGATCGAACTGCAGCCCGGGCAGCCATTCGTTTACACCGGCACGTTGCCGTCCGGGTCGGGCGAGAATTGGTATCGCTACACCACGCTCGGAGATGGAGAGGCGGGCACGCAGATCGTGCTCCTGCCCGCGTCGCAGGGAGTCCGAACGGTGTTGATGCGTGGCGAAGACGGGCGCATTTCGGCGGCTGGGCAGGTTCAACTCGGCAGCCTGCTGAACCTGGGTGTTGAGGCCGGCGATGCGGTGGTGTTGGAATTCGATCTTTCAAGCTATCTCGACATGATGTCCAACGTGAACGGGATTCAGCAGGTGCTCCTCACGCTTGGAATCTCCGTGAATTTCCCAACTGTGCCCACGGATTCCGTGCTCACCTTCGTAAACAATTTGCTGTTCTTTCCTGCGCAGCCAGCCGGTCCGACCAATCAGTTGAACACCGAACTCTGGAAGACGGACATGACTGTGCTCGGCACAACTGTGACGCGGGACATCAACCATGCCTCGATTTTTACGGGACAGTTTAACTTCCCGTTGGGTTCATTTCCGCAAAACTTCACACAGGTTGGAAGCCTTCTCTATTTCACCGCTACTGACAGTACACCTGGGACAGCTATTGGAACGGAATTGTGGAAGAGCGATGGCACGACCGCCGGCACTGTGGTTGCGCGCGACATTGTTTTGGGCAGTGGCAGCTCGAATCCGTCGAACCTCACAAATGTCAACGGGGTTCTGTTCTTCACTGCCAATACTTCAACCAACGGAACCGAGTTGTGGCGCAGTGATGCAGTGCAGGGCGCAGTGCTGGTGCGCGACATCAACACGTTCTTCGGTGGCACGGCGAGTTCAACTCCTGCCAATCTTGCGAACGTAAACGGCGTGCTTTATTTCACGGCGGATGACGGAACGAACGGCATCGAACTTTGGCGCAGTGACGGTACCAGCGTGGGAACCGTGCGCGTGGAAACTGTCAACCGGCTCGCTTCCTTTTTGCCGCAGAACCTGACCAACGTCAACGGAACGCTTTACTTCACGGCGGCAGACAACCCGGCCAACGGCACCGAGCTGTGGAAGAGCAACGGCACCGCCGCAGGCACCTTGATGGTCCGCAATATCAACGGGTTTCTGAACGGTTCTTCCTCTCCGACCAATTTAACCAATGTCAACGGCATCGTCTATTTCACAGCGGATGACGGCACGCACGGAGTGGAAATGTGGCGTAGCGATGGAACGCTGGCGGGAACGGTTCGCTTGGCGGATGTGAATGTATCGTTCGCCGGCCTCAGCAATTTCAACCAACTCACAGCGGTCACGAACGCGCTGTATTTCACGGCCTTTGAAAGCGCAACGGGAATCGAGCTTTGGAACTATGATGCCACGGCAAACAATTTGCAGCGCCTGACGGACATCGTGGCTGGACCCGGGACAGGAAATCCGCAAGCGCTGACGGTTCGCGGCACGACGCTATTCTTCAGTGTGGATCCAGGAACCGGGCGACAGGAGTTATGGAAGACGGATGGGACGCCCGCGACGACTGTGTTGGTGAGCAACAACGGCGGGGAAGGTTTTCTCAAGGTTGATGTGACTGGCCGGCCTGCGAAGTTGAATCTGACAACAAACGGAACGACGCTTGCCTTCACTGCAATCAGCTCTACAGGCGAAAATGAAATCTGGCTTAGTGACGGCACGACGGCTGGCACGAAACGATTGTCGGATTCCGGCCTGCTCGACCGCACGTTGCAAGTCCGCGCGCTTGATGCCGAAGGCGATGGAGCGGTGACGGCAACCGACCGGACGGCGCCGGCGACCGGACTTGCCACGCAATACCTGCGAGACGTCGCTGGCAACACTCCGGTCACGGTGGATGTGACCACGCTGGTGCGCGCGGCGTTGCAGGCGGGCAGGACGCGGCTGACGTTGCGGTTGCAACTTGATTCGCCAAACGCGGCGAACCCGCTGGTGATTCATTCCACGACGAATCCGCTACAAGGCACGGGCCTGAGTGTTTCGCTCGCGGCAGTTCAGGGGGTTGTCGCGGATGTCTTCGACAACGAAGGGCGTCGTCTGGCAGAGGGGCAAACCATCATTGACACCCGGGCGTTTGCTGCTGGCACGTACTTCCTACGAATCTACAATCCGGCGGGTGCTCAGCAATCCGGAGCGTTGCCTTACTCCATTGAAGTCACTGCTCCCAAGGCGGGTGTTTACCACTCGTTGTCGGATCATGACGAAATTCATGGTGGCGATGGCAGTGATATTCTGATCGGCAACCAACACCTGGACCGTTTGTTTGGCGAAGGTGGCGACGACGACTTCATCGGGGAAGATGTTGAGGCGCGCGATCTGGAAAATCGCGGTCTTGCGAACGCGGAGTTAAAAGTAAATCCGATTTCCAACGAACTCATCACCAACAGCCAGATTTCTCTCAAGCCGCTGAATCCGAGTATTGATTCCTATATCCACGAGGACGCGCTGCGACTCGCGTTGGCAAGGGCTTTGGACATTCCGATCACGACGTCATTTGGTGGTGTGCCGATTGCGCGAGGGACAATCACCGCCGCCCAGATGGCAACGTTGACGAGGTTGGACTTGAACGGACTTCACCTTTCAGATGTGTCCGGAGTTGAATTTGCAACCAACCTTCGCGTTCTGGGACTTTCGAGCAATGAAGTCGTTGACCTTGCCATCATCGCGCCGCATGCGATACAAAACGGCGCTGCTGCCGGTAACCAGGCAGGTCTCGGCAAACTGGAATATCTCAGTCTTGATTACACACAGCTTGCGAACGCCAGCCGCCTTGCTGATTTCACGAAGCTCAAAGGTTTCACTGCTGATGGCAAACCTGCGCTGGGAGTCACGCTGCCGGCCACAACTTTGAACGGCACCTTGCTTCGGCAGATTGCCAACCCGTCGGTAGTGGCGAATGATCTGTTTGGCTTTGCGATTTCAGTCTTCGGAAATTTTGCAGTGATCAGTGCTCCGTACAACAACACCGGGGCCAACGACGCCGGGATCGCTTATGTGTTCGACGTGGCCAACGGTCAGTTGCTCTGGACGCTGAACAATCCCTCGCCCGCCAGCACGGACAATTTTGGTTACGCCGTGGCAATCTCCAACGGTTTGATCGCCATCGGCACGCCGTTCCACGATGAAGCCGGCAACAACAACTCCGGCGCGGTTTATATCTTTGACCTGAGAACCGGCCTGTTGCGAACCACGTTGCTCAATCCTGCGACAACATCCCCGGCGGACGATTATTTCGGCGTTTCGCTTTCGATGTCCGGCGATCTGCTGGCCGTTGGCGCGATGGGCAACAACGAAGCCGGTGTTTCAAACGCCGGAGCGGTTTATGTTTTCGACGCGCGCACCGGCGAGTTGCGCGGGACATTCAGAAAGACGACTCCCGTCGCGGGCGATCAGTTCGGAACATCGGTGGCGATTTCCTCAACCCAACTGCTGGTGGGCGCACCATTCGATGACACCACGGCCACGGACGGCGGTGCGGCCTACCTGTATGACCTCACCAATCCTGCCAGTGTCAGAGTCATTGCGAATCCTGTCGTCGAAACGCTCGCACGATTTGGCTCGGCTGTGGGTTTGTCAGGTTTGCGGGCGGTGATCGGGTCGCTGTTCCAGAATGTCGGAAGCGTGGTTGATGCGGGCGCCGCCTACTTGTACGACACTGGCGACAGTTTGACTTGGCTGCGGACGCTGACGAATCCGACTCCCGGATCGAGCGACTTGTTTGGCAATGCCGTCGCCATCAAAGGTGACGCCGTTTTGGTCGCCGCGTACGCCGATGACGCGACGTTCACCGACTCGGGTGCGGTCCATGTTTTTGATGCATCGAACGGTGCGTTGGTGCGAACGCTGGAGAAAACCAAAACCATCACGGGCGGTTTGTTCGGCTATGCCGTTGGAATGTCCGGTGGCGTCGTAGTCGGCGGCGCGGTCTCTGACAACACCGGTGCGACACAGGCCGGCGCGGCGTATCTCTTCGAGTCGGGCCGGCTGGTTGACCCGACTCCGTTCGGCAGTTTGACCAATCTCCAATTCCTGAGTCTGTCAAACAACTATCTCACTGGCGTTGCGCCGCTGGCTGATTTGACACAGTTGCAGATTCTCGATCTGGACAACAACCGCATCGGCGACATCTCGCCGTTGATCGGTCAACGGATTCTCGATGATCTGGGAACAGGTTACACGGAGACGAGCCTCATCGCCGGACTACCTGCGGGCTGGCAGGGTAACATCAATCCGGCATCGGCCTACTTTGGCGGACATTATCGTTTCCACACGGGCAGCAACGGCGCGGTGACTTCGCAAGCCGTGTGGGAATTCACCGGGCTTGCACCCGGAACGTATCAAGTGCTCGTGACGTGGTCGGGGCAGGAATCGCACGCGAGCAATGCGCAGTTCACCACGGTGGCGCAACAATTCGACGCGAACGGCAACCTTGCGGACAACAGCCAGTCTGTGCGGCTCAATCAACGCCTCGCTCCGGTTGGAACTTCTTTCGGCGGGCGGATGTGGCAGAGCGTCGCCATCGTGATCTCCGACGGTACGAGCGTGAGAGTCTTGTTGACCGACGACGCAAATGGAACGGTCGTGGCCGACGCGGTTCGGATTGTGAAAGTGGATGCCGTCACGAAGCAGCCGCTGGCGGCGTTGCCGAATCTGCTGCGGCTGACCTTGACGGGAAACCCTCTCGACGACAACGCACATCAAATCGTCGTGCCCGTGCTAGTTGCACGCGATGTGGCGGACACGAACTTCACGTTCTCCTACACGGCCAATCTGGGATTGCAATGGCAGACGCTTTTCGCAACGCAAAGCATGGCCCAGGGTGGAACGTTGCTGCTGCAATTTTTGGCGACTGACGGAAATGCCGGCGATTCGATCTTCTATTCCGCCACGAGCAACAATCCGAATGTCAGCGTCAGCATTTCTGGAAATCAGCTGACTGTGACTGGCGCGGCAAATTTCATGGGCACGGTGCGCATCACGATGGTTGCGCAGGACGGGCCGAGCGGCCCGGGAGATTCGCGCGGTCGGCGCGTCGAACAATCCTTCGACTTGAACGTGGGCGTCAGCGCCGTGACCGGCACGAAGTGGCTCGATCTCAACAATAATGGCGTGCGCGATGGCGGCGAACCGGGACTTGAAGGCGTGACGGTGTTCCTCGATCTGAATGGAAATGGCGTGTTGGACAATCCTGCGGTCCCGACAGCGACGACTCCGTGGTTCACGGTGGATCATCTTACCGGCGGCAGTCTGCTTGGCAGCCCGTTTTCGGGATTCCTGGCCTTTGACGCGCAGGGGCGACTTTACATCAGCGACTCCAATTTCACCAACGACCGCATCCATCGGTATGACCCGGTGACGCACACCTTCGGGCCATTCACGCCGGACACTGGCAGCACCCAGGAAGCGCGGGGTCCGGAGTCCATCGCTTTCGGCGCGGACGGCGCGCTTTACGTGGCGTCGAACTTCGATCGCAACATTCGCATTTACGACGGGCAGACTGGCGCATTCATCGCGGAGACGTGGTCGGACGGCAGCGGCACATTGTTCTCCGATGACGGCATGATGGCTCCCGGGCCGGGCGGAAATATTTTATTCATCGTGGATTTCAACCCGGCGGTGACGCCAATCCAAATACTCCGTTATGACACGTTGACCCGAAGCCTGCTCACGAACTTTGTCATCAACCGGGTCGCCGGTGTTTTTAACGACCCGTCGGATATCACGATCGGTCCGGACGGGAATATTTACATCGCGGACAAGGCTCTCGGCAGTGTAGTCAGGTTGAACGGGACGACCGGCGCCGTGATGCCGGCTCCGGGTCAGACGGGTGCCGTCTTTGTGGCGCCGGGCACCGCAGGCATCGGGATCAATCCGAAGCTGGCGTTCGATCCGGCGGGAATTCTCCACGTTGCGAGCAGCACAGATTTCATCATGGGCTTCAACGGCACGACGGGCGCGCTGATTGGAAGCGTGTTCGCGGGCAAACGCAGCGCGGCTCCTTTGGACATGATCTTCGATGCCGCCGGACGGTTGTACTTGAGCGTGAGCGGCGACCGCGTGTTGCTGATGACGCGCGGCGAGCCGGTGACGTTGACCGATACAAACGGTGCGTATGCGTTCAACGGACTTGTGCCCGCGACCTACACCGTGGCGGAATTGATCCCTGCAAGTTCGACGCAGACTTACGATCTGGGCACTTCACCGGTGTCTCCGGTTGACATCAATCCTGGGGCGGGGAGTGGCAGTCCAACAGGATTCGTTCTATTCAACAACCGGCTTTACTTCGGCGCCGACGGCGGGGACGGAGCAGGATTCGAGCTCTGGAGTTATGACGGGAAGACGGTAAGCCGCGTTGCAGACATCGAGCCGGGCGCGGGAAGCTCCGGTCCCTACGGCCTGACGGTCTTCAACAACGCCCTCCATTTCGGTGCGACCACAACGGCGGCGGGCACGGAATTGTGGCGCTATGACGGCGTTTCAGTCACGCAAGTCCCGGACATCAACTCCGGCGTGGGGTCTTCATTCCCGACGGGCATGTTCGTGTTCAACAATTTGCTGGTGTTCAACGCGACGGGTGGCTTCGGCAGCGAACTCTATTGGTACGACGGCACCAACATGACGTTCACGGACATCAACTTGGGACCAACGTCCTCCGCGCCGGGTAATTTCGCAATCTACGACAACGTGCTCTACTACAGCGCCACCGACGCAAGCTCTGGTCGGGAGCTTTGGCGCTTCACCGGCGGCGCGGCATCACGCGTTGCCGATACCGTAAGCCCCGGCGTTAGCTCGTCCTCACCCGCGGACCTGTTCGCCTTTGGTGGCTTCCTTTATTTCAGCGCCACGGATAATGGCACGGTTGGCCGGGAACTCTACCGATACAATGGCTCGTCGGTTTCGTTGGCCGCGAACATCCACACGGGGGCAGGAAACAGTTCCTCGCCCACGAACCTCACAGCGTTCAACGGATCATTATACTTTACCGCGTTCACTGCGGCTTCGGGCACCGAACTATGGCGTTACACCAATCCCGTACTCACTTCCATTCCAGACATTAACCCGGGCGCGGGATCGTCGACCCCTCTGTCTCTAACCGTGCTTAACAATGCGCTTTACTTCAGTGCTACTGACGGCGGCGGCGGCGGCACATTCGGACGGGAACTCTGGCGCTATGACGGCGCAACCAGGGAGCGGATTAGCGACATCAACACCGGGACCCTGTCATCCTCACCGAGCAACTTCATTGTCTTCGACGACGCGCTCTACTTTGCCGCCACGGATCAGAACACGGTAGGCAACGAACTATGGCGATACGACGGTGCCGTCACTTTGGCCGCTGACATCAATCCCGGCTTCCCGTTCTCTTCGCCGACATTGCCGGTCATCTTTGACGGATCGCTCTTTATCCGGGCGGACGGGCCTACCCAGGGAACGGAACTCTGGCGTTACACCGTGCGCCGCGTCACTGGCCAGCACACGGTCGTCCTGCCTGTCGGACAGATTGCGACCAATCGCGACTTCGGCAACTTCCGCGTCGTTGACATCGGCAGCGATCTCAGTGCGAACGAGGCAACCCAGGTTGGTTTCTCCGCAACCGTGGTTGATCCGAATTCCGGGACGCCAAGTACGTTCACCTATCTCTGGCAGGTCGTTGGTGATAACGGACAGATCATCCCGAACAGTTCCGCCAACACTTTGATATTCACTCCGAATGACAATGGAATTTATACGGTGACATTGGCAGTGACCGACAGCGCGGATGGGAAGGTTTATCAGGACAGCGCCATTGTTTCCGTCGCCAATGTCGCTCCGGGTCTCCCTTCCGGAATAAATGCCTCGCAGCCGGAAGGCAGCACGTTCACCCGGCTGATTTCCTTCACCGATCCGGGCGCTGATGTCTGGGCTGGAACAATTGACTATGGTGATGGATCGGCGGTCTCTGCGTTGACAGGGCTGACTCCCGTAACGCCACTCTCCATTTTACATACCTATGCCGACGATGGGCAATACACGGTCACCGTCACGATAAGCGATGACGATGGCGGAACTGCAACCCAATCGTTTTTACTTACCGTGAACAATACGGCGCCTGTGGTGAATGCCGGAGCCGACCGGTCTGTCACGGAGGGCACGCCGGTTACCCTGATCGCCAACGTGTCGGACGCTGGCGTGAATGATCCGTTGACCTCCCTGTGGTCGGTTGTTGCGAGCAATGGACAAGTGATTGCGCCTTTCATCGGCGACAGTTTCACGTTCACGCCGTTGGACAATGGAATCTACACGGTAACCGTGACGGTCGAGGATGAGGATCATGCGATCACGACGGATCAGGTTGTCGTCACGGTCACCAACGTAGCACCCACGCTCTCTTTGGATGGCGCATCAACAATCACCGAAGGAACTCCTTACACGCTTACGCTTGGTGCGGCCAGCGATCTCGGCGCGGACACTGTGACGCAGTATCGCGTCTCATGGGGTGACGGAAGCCTGTTGGAGATATTCTCCAACCCAGGGTCGGTCACACACACATTCTTAAATCAGGGGACTCCGATTATCAGCGTCAGCCTCGTGGATGAAGATGGCACGCACGTAAACGTCGCGACCAAGGCTTTGACCGTTCAAAACGTTGTCGCGGTGCTAAATGGCATCACACTCGGTGCCGCCAGTGTTTTTGAGAACAGCTCCTTGACCTTGACCGGCTCATTCACTGATCCTGGCACACAGGATGGCCACACGGTAAAGATTTTGTGGGGTGATGGAACCGTCGAGCAGAACGTAGTCCTGGCGGCTGGCGTGACCGAGTTCACGGTCGTTCACCAGTATCTTGATGATAATCCGACGGGAACAGGTGTTGATGTTTGCACCATAGTTGTCCGGGTCAACGATGGGAGTGTGGACTCGGCGACTCTGACCACAAATGTCACCGTCTCCAACCTCGCGCCGACATTTGGCTCGCTGACTTCAGGAACGACTCTGATCGAAGGGCAATCGCTCACTCTCAATGGTAATGTTGGTGATGTCGGCACGCAGGATGTTCACACTGTCACCGTTGACTGGGGTGACGGTTCCGCGCTGCAAGTCCTGAGTCTCAACCCGGCGAAGGCTTTTTCCGGCAGCCACGTTTACTCCATCCCCGGAGTTTACAGCGTTGTGACAACCGCTTTGGATGACGATGGTGGCATCGTTCTAAATGCGCGAGCCGTGACTGTTGAAGATTTGGCGCCGATCATTGCAACCGCCAACTTCGGATCTGTTTCAGCCGGTGTGCTGTTTGTCAGGACAGGAAGTTTCACGGACCTCACAGGGCCTGAAGACAGTTGGACTGCCACTGTCAATTATGACGGTGGCCCGCTCCTGCCACTGGCATTGAACGCGAACGGAAGCTTCGACCTCCAACACGTTTTTTCAAATGCCGGCGCACACAACATCACGGTGGTTGTTCTGGACAGGTTTGGCCGTAGCGACACGAAGACATTTGGAGTGAACGTGCAGAGCGTTCCTCCGCCGCCTTCGATTGTCGGGTTGGTATTGAATGGCGGTCTGTCGCAACGCTCGCGCATGGCGGGAATCAACGTGCAATTCACCAGCAACGTGAGTGCAAGCCTGAGCACTGCGGATTTCGTGTTGCGCAACCTGACAACTTCGCTTGATGTGCCAGCCGCAAACCTCGCGTTGAATTTTGACAGCGGCACAAACACTCTCACGATCTTGCTTGCTCCTGGAGTCATCCTGCCTGCTGGCAACTATCACCTCACAGTGTTGGCGGCGGGCATTGCCGATACGACCGGACAATCCTTGGTGGCAAATGGCTCGCTCGACTTCCATCTGTTGCCCGGTGACGCGAATGGTGACCGGATGGTGAATGATCTGGACCTCTTCCAAGTCTGGCAGGATTCGTTGCATCTGCCCGGCCAGCAAAGTCCGAACAATGACCTCACCGGAGATGGACTGGTGAATTCCAGCGATGTGAATCTAGTGCGAAGCAATTACCTGACGAAACTGCCATCCGTGGCGGTGCTTGTCCTGGAAACCACGATCAACAACGGTCACGCACAACGTTCGTGGCTGGAACAACTGGCAGTGACATTCAGCGAGAACATCGGAGCAAGTTTGAGTCTCGCGGATGTTCGGTTGCGGAATCTCAACACTTCGACTGACGTAGCCACCACGAGCCTGACGGTGAGTTTTGACGCGACAACCCGGAAGTTGGTTCTGGGTCTTGCGCCGGGCGTGGTCTTGCCGGAGGGCAATTACCGTCTGACGCTGTCTGCCGCCGGCATCACAGACGGCGGCGGCCGCGCGCTTGACGCAGATGTCGTCGTGGATTTCCACATTCTTACTGGAGATGCGAATGGAGATCGAATTGTCAACGACCTCGATCTTTACCTGGTCTGGCAGGGATTGCTTCAGCCTCCGGCAAATCGAGACCTTCAGTACGACTTGAACCACGATGGGGGCGTTACCTTGGCAGATGTTGATGTTGTACGAGTGAACTACCTGGCAGTGTTGTCAGATGTCGTTCCGCCGCCGCCTGCATTGTTGACCGTAAGCTTTGTGGTAAGCGCTCTCGCGGCGGCGAACTCTGCGGCCTCAAACGCTGGTCCATCCTCCCCTTCGCAGGACATGGTGGTAAACCAAAGCGACCCAGTTTCGCAGCCTGTTCTCACTCAGTCACCCCAGTTGACAGTGACGCCAACTTCGTCCAAGCCCAACGCCGCTGGCCAGACTCCGACGACAACTCAGACTGTAAATGCAGACCGATTTGACGCGCACTTGATGGACTATCTTTTCGAATCTCGGGATGATAGAGCGCTCCCGTTCCGGCAGGCCCTCGGATACGAGCCAGCATGGAATACGCATCAGCAGACGATTTTCACTGATCGTCTATCACTGCACCATTCCGAGATTGACCGCGATTTGGGCCAGCCAAATGTCTTCATGCATGCAGACGCGCTTGTCGCCCTTTCACAATTCAGCCTGCACTTCAGTTATTCAGGAGATTTTGAGGAAACCAAATTACCACATACCGGAAAATCACCGAGCCACACTGCTCACGCCCGTTTATGAAAACTTTTTTTCACTCCGCGATGCTTGTTGTTCCAGCCTTGTTCGGTTTTGCATGGTCGCTCCAAGGCCAGGTTGTGGACGTGACCATGTCGCTTGATGCGACAAGCATTCCCACCGGTGGATCAACCACCCTGCGCGTTTTTGCACGCGTGGTGACCGTTCAACAAACCAATGCAAACCGGATATTCTCGTGGTACGTGGATGTGCTTAACACCAATGGAACTGTCGCAACTGCCGGCTACAATGCGATGCTCAAAACAGCTTCGGACAAAAATCTCTCAACATCTTCCACCGGGACGCAGGATGCCGCCAACCGGCGGGGCATTTACGATACTTTTCTAAATCTGCCCGGCGCCGGCGTGAATGCTGCCGTGGAATTGATGGCCATTCCCGTCACCGGACTGGTGGCGGGGCAGACGCGTTTTCGCGTTCAAGCCGGTACTGGCGTTGGATTGAGTTCGGATTTTCTCGTTGCTACGAATGGAGGCGGTTCTCCACTGACTGGTGGCAACTATTCACTCGCTGAAGCTGTCCTGACCGTGGCCGGAGCTGTAAACATCACCGTCTCCATGTCGGTGACGAATGCGGCAGGCGGTGCGAAGGGAGTCACGTTGAGCTTTCCAACGCCTGCGGGATTCAATTACACGGCGCAATACCGCGACCAGTTATATGGCGGCACTGACTGGCAACCCCTGTCTGGCGCACCGCACAATTCTGGCGGCGCATTTCAACTGACCACGGCGGGTTCGAGGTTTTACCGGGTTGCCGCCACTCCGTCCAACTAGCGCGTTCAAGCCAGATTGGGCAATGCGCGACTGCCGGGTCGAACTTGATGCTGTCGGTCGAAAGCAATATGTAGCGGTTACCTGTGATCGCTGATGAAAGTTACATTCCTTAACTGTAACTCACTGAATGCCACCGCTTGCTGGTGATCAAAAAAGTTTGCGATAATTGTCCAAAACACATTTGCTTATTCGTCGTATCTCTGACAGAACGACAACATCACGAACAAAACAAAGGCACTACATGAGCAAATCAAAGAAATCCACTCCGGCCAGCATCGTCTGGTTTGAAATCCCGGCGGACGACATCGCCCGCGCCAAAAAGTTTTACGGCAAGCTGTTCGGTTGGGAGATCAATTCTCTGCCCGCTTCCCCGCTGGCGGATTATCAGCACATTGACACCCGCGGCGCGGACGCTTCGCCCGACGGCGGAATGATCAAGCGCATGCACCCGGCGCACACCATCACCAACTACGTGCTCGTGCCATCCGTGACCAAGCACATGGCCAAGGTTGAGAAGCTGGGTGGTTCGATTTGCAAGCCCAAGACCGCCGTGCCGGGTATGGGTTACTTTGCCATTTGTCAGGACACCGAGAACAACTCCTTTGCGCTCTGGGAAATGAATCCCAAGGCGAAATGATTGTCCTGATTGCCAAAACTCATCCGTCGTATTATCAAACCAGACAAAGGAACACCTATGAGCGCACCAAATCGCAATGGCTACCTGTTATTGTCCCGCACTGATGAGTGGTACCAGCAACTTTCCCACGCGGAACTGCAAAAGCTCATCGCCGACAACAAGGCCTGGGTCGGGCGATTGATGGCGGAAGGAAAAGCCCGGCCCGGCGTGGCGCTGGCCCGGGAAGGCGCGACGGTGTTCGCTTACAACAAGCGCGTGATCTTGGATGGCCCGTATGCCGAATCCAAGGAAGCCATCTGTGGCACGCTGGTGCTGGACGTGGCGACGCTGGACGAGGCGATTGCCATCGCCAAGGCTTGTCCGAGTCTGCGCCACAATTCGGCTCTCGAAATTCGACCCATCAGTGACGAATGCCCGCTCGAAGCTTGTGCGCGGGAAAAGGAAAAGCAACTCGCCCCCGCTGCTTGATTTGAAAACTCTCAACCATCAACTCTCAACTAACGGCCCGATTTTATGAGCACACCAAACAATAACGGATACCTCCTCATCTTCCGCAGCACCGACTGGTACAAGGGGCTTTCGCCCGAACAAATGCAACAAGTTGCCGACAACTGGATGGCATGGTTCAACCGCCTGAAGGCCGAAGGCAAATGTGCTGGCGGTAATCCACTCGAGCGCGAAGGGAAAATTGTTTCCGGTAAAGCGCGCGTCGTATCGGATGGGCCGTTCGCGGAATCCAAGGAAACCATCGGCGGTTACTTTTTGCTGACGGTGAAATCCATGGACGAAGCCGTCGCCATTGCGCAGCAATGCCCCGGTTTACCCCACGGCATCCGCGTGGAAGTGCGTCCCATCGCGGGCGAATGCCCGATGGTGGCCGAAGTTCGGAACGAATCCCAACTCGCGCACGCCTGACCGGGTTTAACTCTCAACCCCAACCATCAACTCTAAACAGAACTATGCCCAATTACGTGGATGGATTTGTTGTCCCCGTTCCCAAAAACAAACTCGCCGCTTATTTTCGCATCGCGAAGAAGGCGAGCAAACTTTGGAAGGAACACGGCGCGTTGGAATACAAAGAGTGCGTCGGTGACGACCTGGACATCAAGTTTTGCCTGCCGTTCCCCAAAGGCATCAAGACCAAGCCCGGCGAAACCGTTGTGCTTGCCTACATCGTTTACAAAAACCGCGCGCATCGTGACAAGGTGAACGCCAAGGTCATGAAAGACCCGCGCATTCACGCCATGTGCGATCCGAAGAACATGCCCTTCGAATGTGCGCGCATGCTCTACGGCGGCTTTAAGACTGTCGTCGCGGCGTGACGTTGTCGCTCCGGAAAAATCCATGTCCTGAACGCCGCGGCTCGTTCGTCGTATTCATGAAGTCGCATCAACAAACACAAAACCAAGAAAGACTATGAAAACGAAAATTACTTCCCTCTGCACCGCACTGTTGCTGGCTGCCACGCTCTGCGCGAACGCCGCCGAAAACGAAAAGGCCAAAGCCGGCTCGCCGGAGTTCGAGCGCATGAAATCCCTCGTCGGTTCGTGGACGGGCAAGACCGACATGGGCCAGGGGCCGATTGACATCACGTTGCAATATCGTTTGCTCGCAGGCGGCACGGTGTTGGAAGAACGTTGCTTCGCCGGCACGCCGCACGAAATGGTCACGATGTATTTCGACCAGAAGGGCAAGCTGGCCATGACGCACTACTGCGTGATGGGCAATCGCCCCGGCATGAAGCTCAAATCGTCCGACGCCAAGACGATCAAGTTCGACTTCGACGCGACTTGCGGCATCAAGCCCAAGAAGGAGTCGCACATGCACGCGTTGAGCATTTCGTTCGACGATGCGGATACGATCACCACGAGTTGCAAAGCCATCCTAGACGGCAAAGAACAAGCCGAACACCCGACCACGCTCAAGCGCGTGAAGCTGTGAGCGGGACGCCCGGCAGGACATTAAAACACCCAACATTGACGCAAGCACTCTCACTCCACCAAACCAAAAAATCCCATGATTAAAAAAATCCTCCTCGGCGGCGGCGGCCTCATCGTTGTCCTCCTCATCGTCGTGGCGATGCAACCCGGCGACTTCAAAGTCAGCCGCAGCGCCACGCTTGCGGCATCACCTGCCGCCTTGTTCGAGCAGGTGAACGATCACCACAAGTTCACCGTGTGGAATCCGTTCATGAAACTCGACCCCAATGTGAAGAATACCTACAGCGGCCCGGATTCCGGCGTTGGCGCGGTGTGCAGTTGGGAAGGCAACAGCGACATTGGCGCGGGAAGCTGCACCATCATTGAGAGCAAACCGGGCGAGCTGGTGCGTTGCCGCATGGATTGGAAGCGACCGATGGAAGGCACCAGCACCGTTGACTTCACGTTCAAACCGGACGGCGACAAGACCATCGTGACGTGGAGCATGTATGGCAAGAACGGTTTCATGGGCAAGGCCGTGAGCCTGTTCATGGATTGCGATAAGATGTGTGGTCCCCAATTTGAGAAGGGCCTGGCCAGTCTCGGTGAAGTCGCCGCCACGCCTGCGAAGTAACTCAACAACCGACATACAAAGACACCCCATGAGTCAATACATTGATGGATTCGTCATCCCCGTTGCGAAAAATAAAATCGCCGCCTATCGCCGTCTCGCGCGCCGGGCGGCTAAAATGTGGAAGGACCACGGCGCACTGGATTTCCGCGAATCCAGCGGCGACGATCTGGAAGTAAAAGGCATGACGCCGTTTGGCCGCTTCGCCAAGACCAAGCCCGGCGAGACCGTGGTTTTCTCGTGGGTAATTTTCAAATCCCGCAAGCACCGCGACCAGGCCAATGCCAGCATCATGAATGACCCGCGCATGGCTGCACTGGGTGAGGCAAGCAACAAAATTATCGACTGCAAGCGCATCGCCTACGGTGGCTTCAAGACCATTGTTCAACTCTAACTCAGATCAACACTGACACCACCCCATGAGTACCCCCGTCAAATACCCGCCCATGAGTCCTTACCTGACCGTGAAGGACGCGCGTCAGGCCATTAAGTTTTACCAGGCCGCCTTCGGAGCCGCAGAGCTTTACCGGCTCACGGATGCGAGCACCGGAACCATCGGCCATGCCGAAATCATGATCAACGGCAGCCACTTCATGCTCGCTGACGAAAATCCAGCGTGGGGCAACAAGTCGCCGCTGACCCTCGGCGGCACCGCCGTGAAGCTCTGCCTCATGGTGAAGAACACCGACAGTGCCGTGGCCCGCGCGAGTGCTGCGGGCGCGACCGTCGAGATGCCGCCGAGCGACATGTTCTACGGTTTCCGCTGCGCGGCGATCCGCGATCCGTTCGGCCATCAATGGATGATCCAGCATGAGATCGAAAAGGTGTCGCCCCAGGAAATGCAGAAGCGCTGGGATGCGATGGTGAAGTCGGGAGCCACTGGCTGCCCGGCCACCGACAAATAATGCCATGAGTGATCCCTCACAAAAACACCGTCATCGCCATGAAAGCAGACTCCACCAAAACCCATCCGCAGAAGATCACGCCCTTCCTCTGGTTCGACGGACGGGCGGAGGAAGCCGCTAAGTTTTACACGTCCATCTTCAAGAACTCGAAAATCCTCAGCGTTTCGCCCATGTCCGCGATCTTCGAACTCGCCGGACAGAAATTCTTCGCGCTGAACGGCGGGCCGCAATTCAAGTTCACGGAGGCCATCTCGTTTTTCGTGAGTTGTGCGACGCAAAAGGAAATTGATTACTTCTGGAACAAGCTTTCCGTCGGCGGACAGAAATCACGCTGCGGCTGGCTGAAGGACAAGTTTGGCGTGTCGTGGCAGGTTGTTCCTCCCATCTTGGGCGAATATCTCAATGACGAGGACGACGAGAAAGCAAATCGCGTCATGCAGGCGATGCTCAAGATGGACAAGCTCGACATCAAAAAGTTGAAGCAGGCAGCGAGGGAAAAACAGGACAGTTAACACCCATGCCAACTCTGAATATAAAATCGTCCAAGGGCTTCCGGACAGCCATTACCGCCACGTTGTCCGTCAGAAACTGGGCGCGAGCGATGGACTTCTACAAGGCGGCTTTTGGCGCGACGGAGTTGTATCGCGTGCCCGGCGGTGGCGTTGGCCAATTGTCCGTGTCCGGCGCGGAGTTCTGGGTCGCTGAAGAATCCCCGCCGCACAAAAACTTCAGTCCCGAATCGCTGGGTGGTTGTTCGGTGCGCATGCTCTTGATTGTCGAAGACCCCGCGGCAATTTGCGCCCAGGCCATTCGCGCAGGCGCGACTGAGGGGTTGCCGGTATCTGACGCCCATTGCTGGCGACTCGGGCGGATCGTTGATCCTTTCGGACACCACTGGGAAATTGGCAGACCGTTAAGCTGACTATGTCTGACAGATTCCAGTCGCTCGTGAAAGCGATCCTCGACGATGACCGCGCGCGAGCGAAGGAGTTGCTCAAGCAGAATGCTGCGTTGGCAAAGGCGGGCGCGGCGAAAGCACGTCTTGAATGGGGCATCCCCCACTGGATTTACGTGGGCGATACGGCGTTACATGTCGCGGCAGCAGGTTATCGGGTGGAGATCGCGAAGCTGCTGCTGGACGCGGGTGCGGAGGTCGGCGCGGCCATGAATCATCGTCGCAGCCAGCCGCTGCATTACGCTGCGGATGGGTTTCTAGAGAATCCAAACTGGGACGCCAAACGTCAGGTGCGGATGATTGAACTTCTGCTTGAAGCGGGAGCGGATATTCATGCGCCGGATAAGAACGGGGCAACGCCATTGCATCGGGCGGTGCGGACGCGTTGCGTGGCTGTCGTCAAAACACTGCTCGACGCGGGCGCGGACGCGACGCTGCAGAACAAACCCGGCTCGACGCCGTTTCATCTGGCAGTCCAGAACACGGGTCGCGGTGGCAGCGGCGCGGAAAAGGCGAAGGCAGCGCAGCGCGAAATCATTCAGGCGTTTCTGGAGCACGGCGTCAGCCCATCGCTCAAGGACGCGAACGGCAAGTCAGTTCTGGATTGGGCCAGGAGCGATTGGATTCGGCAGGTGTTGAACCACGGATGAACACGGATGAACACAGATTCGGTGGGGCGAGGCTACCGACGAGCCAAGACACGGAGGATAGACAGAATTAACAGGATTCACAGAATTCCCTTGGTAGGGCGGTGCTGCTGCGCCGCCGTGAAGAACCAGAGACGCGCAAACTACGCGCAAGTTCAAATCGGTAGATCTTGGTGGCGGGGAAAAAGGCCGACTTTTGGTTTTTGACCGGAAGAGCCTCGAAATATGCGAGGAAGTTCGTCGGGCGCATTGCTATAGAGCACAACCATTCCAGCGGCGTACTTGTAACCTAACCCCCGGTAGTAGCAGGATGTGTCCATTATCCTGCTCAGTTCAATCAACCGCCTCTTTGATAAATCATCAAGCCGGCTCGAAAGTTCATGCAACGGGCGGTCTGATTTTGCATGTAAATACTTTGTGACCGGTTCAATACCGATGCGTCCGAGTTGGTGGACTCCTTCTTCGCAAATACTTGGAGCCAGGACAAACTCAGAAAACGATCCAAAAATGTACTCTCCGATAAATCCGCGAACCTTTGCAAGTTGATCACCAGTCCCAACAAAATCATCCACGTAAATGATCGCACCTTCGCCCAATTCGTTTGTGAGAGTGTTTAATCCTCTGACATTGTTAGAATCAATAAGTTTACAGCCCCGTTTCTCCAAACCGTCGCGATTCCTCAGAAAATTTAACACCACCGTGCTGCTGCTCCCAGCGTCGTCTGTTTGCACATAAATTATCTTTTCAGGAGGGATGCCAAAACCTTCAAGTCGTTGAAGCAGTGCGCGATTAAGATCTAGGAGTGCGCGTTTTACTTGCTGCTCGTCCAAATAGACGATCGAATCCAGCAGTTCCAAGACAAGCTTGCGATCCACTGGATCATCAAACTGGTAAAGCCAACGCTTAAAAGAATCTCGGGTTACTCTTTGCGGCTCGTAACCTCGAAACTTTGCAATGGCGCACCTGCATTTCCACCACTCGCCAAGCATTATCATTCCTTTGTCTTGGGTGCATCACTACCCTCAAGTTTGGCAATCAATTTATCAGCATAGTCGCGAACTTTCTTGAGTGCATCACGGAGTTCTCTTCGGTCTAAACTGTAATCTACCTTCAGGCGATTTATGTCTTTCAAGAACTGACTGCAGGCATCCACGGCACCCTGGATTCTGCGATTATCGACCACAAACTCGTCAAAGGCTTCTCTCGTTTCATAATCAACTTTGCGAACATACTTTTCGAGCCTCTCCAACACGGCCCCTCGATTGTTTTCAGCGACATCATATGCCTCCATGATTCTGCGAAAATGGATGACGCTCCTAATTTGTCCTGCCCGATACTTCTCAAGTAGTGCATCAATGATTCCATCGCGACCAAGTTCCTTTGTAAGTTTTGGCAGGCGCTCCGTCGCTAGGTTTAACACCGGATGCAACTCAATCCAGAAGTTCGACGGGATGCGTGTTTCCGGGTTTGGATCAAGTGACAGTTGTTGATATTTCTCCGAAACATCCAAGAGTTTCTTGCAACGCTCTACTTGCGGCTGGCTTAACCCTGTTAACTTGCAAAGCGCTTCGTTATCCGTCTCCCCCAATGCGTCCATAACAGTTTTCAAACCAAGCGCTGTCGGCATCAACTCCCATTGCTCTCGGAAGTTGTGAATCGAAAACATGTACAGCAGTCCGGCGATCTTGGTCGGAGGCTCAACGACATTGGCTGGAATTGTGAGTTGCTTGCCCTGTTCCTCAAGCTCAATGCAACACCGATAACGGCGCTCACCATCCAGAATGGAATACTTTTGCTGTCCCTTTGGACGGTACACAGTTATCGGAACCAAAACACCGTGCTCGCTGATATTCTTCCTTAACGCTTCCAATTGGGGAATGTCGAACAGATGTCGCGGATTATTGCGGCTTGGAATTATGTCCTCAGTTGACAGTTGAACAAGGGAGCCACTTGGGACGACACCCGTAGGGACAGTCGATAATTTCTTGCCTAGCATATTTTTCCTTCGTGTTGCCCTATCTACACCCGCTGTTTTTGGGCTAATTTGACACTAATATCTCAGCCGCTTTGCGGCGATGTCTGGAAAAGCCTGCAACATTTCTCTGAGTAAAAACTTTTCGCATTCGCCACTCTCCAAAATAATCGAGCGCTTCGGTGCAATATGCGTAGCTCAAAACAAAGCGAACACCTCGCCTGTTGATTCTTCGCAAGGCTTTGCTAAGGCGGTCTAAGTCATTTAGCCCAAATGTTTGTGGTCCGTATTGGCGGAATATTCTTCGATTGTCCAAAGCATAAGGCGGATCGAGATAAACAAAATCACCCTTGCGCGTTCTGTCCAAAGTCTCCTCAAAATCCTCTGAGCGAATGCAAGTCTTCTTCAGAATCCGCGACCACTCCATTAGATCCAACATTGTCGGCAAATTTCCAGTGCCTTCGCGCGCAAATGGAACATTGAATTCGCCTTTTCCGTTTGTGCGGTAAATGCCGTTGAAACAAAAGCGATTGAGGAATAAAAAACGGGCAGATCGTTCAGCCTCATTTTGTAACTCTGTCTGTTTTCGCACGCGATAATAACTTCGCTTTCCCAGTGGAATTTTTCTCAGTTGATCAAAAACGGACTGTGGATCATCTCGAATCGATAAAAACGTTCCAACCAAGTCAGCGTTTATGTCGTTCAAAAGCGCACGCTTCGGATTGATCGCAAAGAAAAGACATGCTGAACCCATAAACGGTTCGACATAGCGAGCAAAGCTTGGTTTCCAGTAAGGTTGAATCTTTGACAACAATTTCCTCTTGCTTCCTGCCCACCGAAGAAATGGCTTCAGCGTCCCTTCTTGCTGGGGGTCAAGTTTTCGGATCGCTGTTGCCATGACGAAATTGTGCGTTGGAAGTAATCCACCTGCCAGAACTATTTCAGTTGGAAAACCAGCGTTTCATCCTTCGCGCTGACTTTGATTTTGTCGTTCGGCTTAAAGTCACCCGCTGTGCTCGCGCCCGTCGCGGCAGGTCCGTGGTTTGATTCACCTCACCCCGACCCTCTCCCCAGCGCGGAGAGGGAGATTGTTGGTTGAGCACGGGCGGGGTTTCGGTTAGAACGGTGGCGCGTTCACAGATTATTTCCGGAATGTTGTCCTGAGCGGCGATGTTCGTTCGTCGTAGTATTGAAATTGAGTTAATCACAACCCAGACAGGTGAAATCATGAGCAAAGTTCGAGTGTTGGTCGGCACGAAAAAGGGCGCGTTCATCCTGACGGCGGATGGTAAGCGCCAGAATTGGGAGGTCAGCAGACCGCATTTCGCGGGCTGGGAGATGTATCATCTCAAAGGCTCGGCGGCGGAACCGAATCGCATTTACGCGTCGCAATCGAGCGGGTGGTTCGGGCAGATCATCCAACGCTCGGATGACGGCGGCAAAACCTGGAACACGCCCGGCAGTAGCCCTGAGGA
>JABFSR010000101.1 GCA_013140495.1 Verrucomicrobiota bacterium | reverse complement strand
GTCTGCTGCTGGCTTTCTTTGGTCTGACACGCGTGGTCTTCGGCATCGTGGACGGACGTCCGCGCCCGACGACGCGGACGAATGCGAAACGCTTTGTCGAAACCGCCGGCGTGATTGCGCCGCCGCTCGTGCTGCTGGTCATCTCCTTGTGGCTCGGACTTTTCACCCCGGCAATTTTGCGCGAAGCTTGGGCGGCGGCGGTTTTGCAACTTTTTCCAACCCCATGAGCGCCTCCACTTCATTTGCTCTCCTGGCCAACGCCACCAGCATCCCGTGGGCGGAAGTGCCCGCGTGGCCGGTGGCGGAATTGGTTCGCAGAACCGCGGGCGAACTGACGCGCGGCGCGCGGTTGTGCGCTTGGTTCGGCGTGCCCGAAGGTGCTGAGACCCGGCTCGTCGCAGTGCTGGCCTTCGATGCCGATAACACGCTCGCCGTTGGCCGCAGCGCCCCATTCACTGGCGCGTATCCCGCGCTCACGACTACGCATCCGCAAGCGCATTTGTTCGAACGCGAAGTCTGGGAGCAACACGGTCTCGCGCCGGAAGGTCACCCGTGGCTCAAGCCCGTGCGCAAGAACAACGGCAACGCACCCGCCAATGGCGAGTTCTTTCGCGTGGATGGTCGCGAAGTTCACGAAGTCGCGGTCGGCCCCGTGCATGCGGGCATCATCGAGCCGGGGCATTTTCGTTTTCAATGCGCGGGCGAAGAAGTGTTGCATCTGGAAATTGCGCTCGGCTATCAGCATCGCGGCGTCGAAGAAGCACTGGCTGGCGGCCCGCACCTCGCGACGATGAGCCAGATGGAAACCGTGGCGGGCGACACGACCATCGCGCATGCCACCGCCCATGCGACCATCATGGAGTCGCTCGCGGGAACTGAAGCTCCATTGCGCGCCCAATGGCTGCGGGCGATTGCCCTCGAACTCGAACGCTTGGCCAACCACACCGGCGACATGGGCGCGCTCGCCAACGACGTCGCGTTCCTGCCCACGTCTTCCGCCTGTGGTAAAATTCGCGGCGACTTCCTCAATCTCACTGCGCTGGTTTGTGGCAATCGCTTCGGTCGTGGTCTCGTCCGACCCGGCGGCTGCCGTCACGATCTGGAACCTGAACGCGTGGCGCAGTTGCTTGAGCGTCTGAAGCCCGCCCTCGCCGACACCGAGCAAGCCGTCGCGTGGTTCTGGGATGCCGCGTCGGTCCGTGCCCGTTTTGAAAACGTCGGCACTGTTTTCCCGGCGCAAGCCAGCGAGATTGGAATGGTCGGCCCGGCGGCCCGCGCCTGCGGGCTGGTGCGTGATGTGCGTTACGATCATCCGGCGGGCTGGCATCGCTTTGCCCAGGCGCCGGTCGCCGTCTGGCCCAGTGGCGATGTCTTTGCCCGCGCCCGCGTGCGCTCGCTGGAAATCCAACGCTCGGGCCAATACCTCTGCGAACAACTTGCCACGCCCGTTGAGGGCGACTTGCGCAGTGAACTCCCGCCGCCCGCCCCCGAAACGCTGGCCGTGGCGCTCGTCGAAGGCTGGCGCGGCGAAGTCTGCCATGTCGCGTTGACCGACGCGGCGGGACGTTTTCGCCGCTACAAGATCATTGATCCGTCATTTCACAATTGGACTGGGCTCGCACTGGCCTTGCGTGGCACGGCCATCTCGGATTTTCCGATTTGCAACAAGAGCTTCAACCTCTCCTACTGCGGGTTTGACCTATGACGCCGCCCAACCACCATGTTTGTCCTTGATACCATTGCCCATCGCCTGAAACGCGGCTGCGAAACGATGGCCTATCCCAAAGGCCCGGCACCGGCGTTGCCTGATCGTCATGGCGGCGCGCTCAAGGTGGATGCGACAAAATGCGCCGATGGCTGCACCGCTTGTGTACCCGTGTGCCCGACCCAGGCCATTGCCCGCCCGGACGGAAAACCCGTGGCGCTCGATCTCGGGCGTTGCATCTTCTGCGCCGCGTGCGTGGATGTCTGTCCGCCGAAAGCCATCACGCAAACCGGCGATCACCGCATGGCCGTCCGCCATCGCGAAGACCTCGTGCTTGGCGAACCCGGTCAAGAACAGGTCCGCCTCGCCGTCGCGCTCGATGAAAAACTCCGCCGACTCTTTGGCCGCTCGTTGCGCCTGCGTCAGGTCAGCGCGGGCGGCTGCGCCGCCTGCGAAGCCGATACGAATGTTCTCGGCACAATCGGCTGGGACCTCGGACGGTTCGGCATTCAGTTCGTGGCTTCACCCCGTCATGCGGATGGACTGTTAATCACCGGCCCGGTGACGAAGAACATGGAACTGGCGCTCCAGAAAACCTACGCCGCCGTTGCCGCGCCAAAGATCGTAATTGCCGTCGGAGCCTGCGCCATAGCAGGAGGGCCGTTCGTCGGCCATGCACAAGTTCACAACGGCGCGAGCGCCATCGTGCCTGTGGACCTGTTCATCCCCGGTTGCCCGCCGCATCCGTTGACGATACTCGACGGCTTACTGCGCATGCTCGACCGGTTGGAAGAGACACCTCGCGGTTGCAAAGCTCTCCATTCGACAGCATAAACTTTCAAGACTGCGGCTGCGCTAATGGGTGCGCTCGGCTTCATCGCCTTTTGGGTTATCAAGTTGTCTGGGTAGAATTCGTATCTGTTTCCTGCCGAAAAAAGTGCCAGTGAAAGTGCCAGTGAACGGGTGACGAATGAGTAATTGGTGAGTGGTTGGCGAGTGTTGGGTGCGTAATGTCGAGTGCTTGACACACACGCGAAAACGCCTGATTCTATTGGCGTTCGTTAGTTATGAGGCTGTTCGCCTCTGGTGGCGGGGTGGTAATTGCGGAGTAGTGAGTTTTGAAAAAAGCCACTGCTCCTGTTCGAGTCCCACCACCGGCACCAAAACGCATATTGATTTTGCTCAATCAGGATTATTCCAAAATCGTTCAACGCGCTCACCCGGCTGATGGTTTCCATGTGAAAATCCCCAATTCTCGCAAACTGCCTTATCCAAAAAATAAATGTGCAGGTAATCCGCGACAGACCCTGAGGTGTCTAATCAGTCTGGTCACTCTGCGGCGAATCACTTGAGGCCACATCGGCAAGCAGATACCATTTTGCTCCATGCAACCAACACAACTTCGGATGCCAAGACTTCCAGACATAAACATGAGGCTGAGTTCCCATGGCAATCTGATGCCACGAGCGGGCATTCTCACGGCGCAAATACTCGTCGCACTCTTGATACTGTTCACGAGCGCCTTCCTTGTATCTTCGGCAGAATTCCACGTCGCGATCAACGGCAAGGATACCAACCGTGGCACGCGCTCGTCGCCGTTTGCAACTTTGGACAGGGCGCGCACTGCGGTCCATTCACTGAAGCAAAGCGCCGGGTTGCCGCCGGGTGGAGTGACAGTATGGATTCACGGCGGCGAGTATGCGCTTTCATCCACTTTTGAACTGGGCGCAGAGGATGGCGGTGAACAAGACCGACCGGTGGTTTATCAGGCCTTCAAAGGGAAAGAAGTGAGATTGGTGGGTGGACGCCAACTGCCCGCAACAGCATTTCAACCAGTCAATGCGCCTGAGATTCTCAAGCGACTGGAAGCAGCAGCGCGACCAAGCGTCGTACGTGCCGACCTGTCCGCACTCGGAATCACCAACCTGGGAACATTCCCGGACCAATTCAGCGGCGCGGCCACCGTGCCCGAGTTGTTCTTCAACGACCAACGTATGACGCTCGCACGCTGGCCGAATGATGATTGGGCGGAGTTCACGAAGGTAATCGAAAGCGGTCCCGCACCATGGCGCAAACACGACTCTGACAAACAAGGTGCATTCGCCTATGAGGATGACCGCCCCGCCCGTTGGACGCAGTCCCCAGGCGTGTGGCTGCAAGGCTACTGGTGTTTTGATTGGAGCAGTGAAACGATCCGGATTCAAAACATCGAAACCAATGAGCATCGCATCACGCTCGCAAAACAGCATCACTACGGATTGGGAAGCGGCAATAAAGGTGCGCGACGATACTTCGCAGTGAACCTGCTCGAAGAACTGGATCAACCCGGCGAATACTTCATTGACCGCGATTCGGGCGGGTTGTTTTTCTGGCCACCAGGACCGCTTCGCGATGCGCGAATAGTTCTCTCCACATTGAACAAGCCGGTCATCGCGTTGAGTAATGCCTCGTTTATCACACTGCGCGGACTCACCGTCGAGGCGTGTGTTGGAAATGGAATTGAAATCAAAGACGGCAAATACGATGGCGTCGTAGCCTGTCGCATCCGCAACACCGGCTTGGACGGGATCGTGGTAAGCGGAGGTTCGCAACACCGCGTCGAAGCCTGCGACATCTTCGACACCGGCACGGCGGGTCTCAAGATCGGAGGCGGCGACCGCAAGACTCTCACACCCAGCGGGCATGAGGCGGTGAACAACCACATCTACAACGTCTCGCGTCGTCAACGCACGCACGCCTACCATGTTCACCTCGACGGAGTCGGGGTCAGGCTTGCGCACAACCTGCTTCATGACGGACCGCACCAGGCAATCGGACTTGCAGGAAATGATCACATTATTGAGTACAACGAGATCCATCACACGGGAATGGAAACCGACGACTGCGGCTCATTCTACATGGGACGCAATCCATCCGAGCGTGGCTCCGTGCTGCGCTATAATTTCTGGCATCACATTGGCAGCACGCGCAGCCACGGCAGTTGTGCGGTTTACTTCGACGATGGTGCAGGCGGTCAAACCGTGTTCGGCAATATTTTCTATAAAGCCGCTGGCGGGAGTTTTGGTGCCGTCTTCTCGCACGGCGGGCACGACAACACTGTGCGCAACTGCATTTTCATCGAATGTCCGCTGGCCCTTGGCAGCGCGCCATGGAAAGACAACCTGTGGAAGGAATACCTGACCGGCGACCTGTGGCAGGATAAACTGCTCAAGGATGTTGATATTACCAAGTCGCCCTACGTTGAGCGTTATCCCGAGTTGAAGGGCTTCATGGATTTTGCCGGCGAGCCACGGCACAACCACGCCCGCGCCAACTTGATTGTACATTGCCCAAAAGTACAAACCGGCAATTGGGAATTAAACGGCAGCTTTGTGACCGACACCGACCCTGGATTCATCAACGCTGCCAAGCTGTACTTCCGCCTCCGCGATGACTCGGCTGTCTTTGTCACATTGCCC
>JABFSR010000123.1 GCA_013140495.1 Verrucomicrobiota bacterium | reverse complement strand
TTTGGCGGCGGCGACGTTTTGTTGAGCGGCCTGGGCGGAGGTGACGGCGTGGTCGTGCTCGGTGGAGGAGATGGTTTTTTCGGCAAACAATTCTGCGGCGCGCTGGCGTTCGGAGTTGGCGAGAATTTGTTGCGCTGACAGGGCCTCCCAATCGGCTTTGGCGGCGGCGATCTCCTCCTTGCGCGGGCCAGCTTCAGCCTCGGCCAGTTGCGCGGCGACCTGGTCGCGACGGGGACGCAGTTCCGCAGCGGCGAGTTCCACGATGAGTTGTCCGGCAGTCAATCCGTCGCCTTCCTGCGCGAAGACTTGTTCCACGCGCCCGCCGTAGCGCGATGCGACGCGCGTCTCGTCGGTTTCGATTGTGCCGGAGATGGAATTGGATTTTTGTGTCCGGCTGCAGCTGGTAGTGGCTGCAACAAGCATTGCCACGCAAAAGTATTGGAGGGCATTGATTCTCACGCAGTCGAAGCGTAACAACGGGAATGGGGCGGGGCAAGTGGTGCGAATAACTCATGGGAAATCAACTTGCATGAAGAGACCAAAACGCCAAGAGTTGAAGGACGGCTGACGGATTGTGAATCCCGGAAACCTTTTCTGATTGGAATTTAATTTTATGAAAAATCAAAATGTAATCTCACTCATCGTTGCTGTTTCATTGCCTCTTTGGATCACCGGCTGTGAAGAAAAGAAAGCCGATCTCGGCACTCAGATCAAAGAGGAAGCCAGCAAGACGGGCGAAGCGATAAAGGATGCCGCCGGTTCCTTGAAGGAATCGGGTGAAAAAGTCGCCAAAGAAGTTGCTGAAAAAGCCAAAGAAATCACCGCCGCAGGCAACAGCAAGGTGCAGGAGTTGATTGACTCGGCCAAAAGCCTTGCCGGTGAAGGCAAGTTCCAGGATGCCTTGGCAAAACTCAAAGCTTTGGGCAGTGAAAACCTTTCGGTGGAACAAAAGAACTTCGTCGAAGGTCTAAAGGTGCAGATTGATAAAGCACTCGCAGGCGGCAAAAAGGTCGCTACCAACGTCATTGATTCTACAGGCAATCTGTTGAAGAAGTGAATCTGACACGTTTTGAGATCGGGCGCAGCCATCCGGATGCCTCCATTTTTGTCCGCTTTCGGAACAGAATTTTCCGAATCATGGACGGGTCCAAGGTTGGAGATAGTAATCCCAGTTTGGTCAGAATGGGTTAAGCCAGCAGAACAGGCAATCCAAGACGCCTGCTCACCGGGGCGAATCGCGAGTCATGCAGCCCCATTCATGGCATCTCCAGTGCTCCATCTGCCACCATGATTACGGCTTTGCTGATTACTCTCGCAATCGTGGCTGGAGGTTTGATCACCGAAATGATCGCTGCCGCCAACGCCCCCTTCGGATACCAGGATGAGTCCGGATTTCACTTCGGCCAGGAGCACAAGCTCCGTGGTGAGGATTCCGGCAACCCAAGCTGATCCTCTCCGCGCCGGGGACATTTTTGTTGATCCAACGGTCAACAGGATGGCCCGGCCCCCGACGTTTCGTTCGCGGTGCCGGAAAACCATCAATAAAAATCCCTCGCCGGCTTTTGAGCCCTCCCACTGCGTGATGTGTGTCGCTCCGGGAAGTGCCGTGCCGGCGGGGGATTTGTGTCTGGTCCGAATGAAACTGCTCGATTTAGAAACCCATCTTCTGCATCTCGCGTTCGAGCCCCAGTTGAAATTCCTGCACGTCGGCCTGTGACGGTTTGTAACCCTGCTGCTGCGCCACCACTCCAAGCCGCCCCGTCTGATCGAGATACCAGTCCGCCAACTGGCCGTCGCTGAACGTGACCTTGCCGCTCACCATTGCTCCGGGCTTTGCCACCTGATCCACAGTAACCGAAACACCACCTGCTGCGGGCGCAGCCGCCGGCAATGGTGTGCTTCCAGCGGGAGCAGGGATTGATGCCGCAGGCGGGGGCGGGGGCAACACCACGGGTTTTGGTGGTTCTGGATCCTTGAGCGTGAGTTTCAAATCATCCACAAGAAACCGCACCTCCATGTAGGTCAGGCGCAGTCCGAACTCGGACGCCACCTTGTTTTGGATTTCGGAAAGCTTCATCCCGTCGGCCACCCATCGGCTGACCTGGCTTCGTTGTGTATCGTTCAAATTCATGATCGTGTCGCCCTCCATTCTGAGGGCTTCGCGCAGGATGAAAATCAAAATCTTTCGGGTGTCTGCCACGCATTGCAGATTTGCAACAAACTGTCATCCTGTCCGCGTGAATGATTTGATGCCATTGCTGCTCCGTGAATTCCACCAAAGTTGCGGTGCGCGCTTCATGGCGGTGCAAGGCATGGAAGTGATCGCCGACTTTGGCGACGTTTCGGCAGAGCGCGATGCACTGCGTGAATCGGCAGGAATTCTCGATTTCAGTTTTCGCGGGCGGCTTTGTCTGGTCGGCGCGGATCGCGCTCGCTTTCTTCACGGTCAGGTGACCAATGATGTGAAAAAACTTCGTCCGGGCGAGGGTTGCTATGCTGCTCTGACAACCGCCAAGGGGAAAATGCAAAGCGACCTCAACATCTTCGCACTGCAAGATGAACTGCTGCTTGATTTCGAACCGGGACTGGCAGAAGCCGTCCGGCAGCGACTGGAAAAATTCATTGTGGCCGATGACGTGCAGGTGGTGGACACCGCGCCGCATTATGGCCTGCTCAGTGTGCAAGGGCCGAAAGCGGATGCCGCTGTCCGTGCTCTGGGATTGTTTCCCGAACTTCCCGACAAACCGCTTGCCTCTTGCAAGGTTTCTGACGCGATGTTCGGTGATGTTTACTTGATGAGTAATCCGCGCCTGAGTCAGTCCAGAGTTCAGAGTCCAAAGTCCAAAGTCACGGACAACAGTAGTGGCACGATTGCGAAAGACTCTGGACTTTGGACTCAGGACTCGGGACTTGCCCGACTGAACGGCTTCGATCTATTTGTGCCGACGAATTTCCTCACCGCAGTTGCAGACAAACTGGTTGCCGCCGTGAAGGCTGTCGGGGGTCGCACCTGCGGTTGGACTGCGTTCGAAATTGTGCGCATAGAGGCTGGCATTCCCAGATTCGGAGCGGACATGGACGAGACGAATATACCGATCGAGTGTGGCATCGAATCGCGCGCCATCAGCTACACCAAAGGCTGCTATATCGGCCAGGAGGTTTTGAATCGCATCCACAGCATCGGCCATGTGAACCGCGAATTCTGCGGTTTGCGAATCGAAACCAAAGCTGACAAGCTTCCCGCGCGTGGTGAGAAGTTGTTTCACGAAGGCAAGGAAGTCGGGTACATCACAAGCACGACTTTCTCTCCAGCGTTTCGCGGCGTCATCGCTCTTGGCTATGTGCGGCGTGAGTTCAATCAACCGGGAGCAAAGTTCATCCTTCAAGGTTCGGATGGGGCAATTACGGAAGCGTTTGTCAGAACGTCAGCGATCCCGTGACGGGCAGGAAGAACGGAAAAGAAAAGGCTTACACTATTTTCTCAAAGCCTTCGCCACCGCCTCGGTGCGAGTCCGGACGTGGAGCTTTTCGTAGATGCGTCGGATGTAGGTGCGCACGGTTTCAAAACCGATGCCAAGTTTGTCCGAAATTTCCTTGTACATCAGACCCTGTGCGAGGCAGTTCAACACCTCCTGTTCGCGCGGCGAAAGTTCATCGTCCGGTGCGAGCGGCATGACAGACCGCTGCTGGAAGGATTGCACCACCTTGCGCGCAATGTGCGTGGTCATGGGGGAGCCGCCGGAGCGAACGTCGTGGATGGCTTCGATGATTTCTGCGCTCTTGGATCTTTTGAGCAGATAGCCGGACGCGCCTGCAGCAAGGGAGTTGAAAATGTTTTCCGTGTCCTCGTACGCAGTGAGCATAATAACTTGGACGGTCGGCACTGATTGTTTCAACAGCCGCACACACTCCACACCGTTCATTCCGGGAAGGTTGATGTCCATGAGGACGACGTCCGGCTTGTCCGTGGGAAGCCCCTTCAAGGCATCCTCCGCGCTACCATAGTGGCTCACGCACTTGAAACCTGCGGCGCGGTTGAGTACCCGGGCTAGGGTGACCCGCAACTGCTCGTTGTCTTCGACAATAGAAACGTTCGTGGTCATTGGCTTCTGGTTTGAAAGTCGCAATCTCGTGCCGAAAAATTCATAATGCCCTTTTGCCGATGGGCGCGGTCAACCGCACTCTCGTGCCCTTTTCAGGCGCAGGTTCGAATGCGAACGACCCGCCGACATCTTCCATCCGCTTGTGCATGTTTCGCAACCCATTTCTGCCCGTCTTGGATTGCGCTTCGGCGGGGCCGCGACCATTGTCCTGAATTTCAAACGTGAACCTGTTGCCATCCAGCTGCAACCTGATTATCACCTCGGTGGCCTTCGCGTGCTTGACGACGTTGTTGATTGATTCCTTGAATGCGAGAAAGACGTTATGGCGCAGGTCCGGCGGGAGATTTGTTGCCGGGAGTTGAGGAGGCACATCCAGCCGGTAACGCAGTCCGGCCACGCGCAGATAGTCCTGGGCATATTTGCAGGCGTAATTGACCAGACCTTCGAGCGTGTCGTTTCCGGGATTGGCGGACCACACGATTTCGTCGAGTGCGACGGAGGTTTCGCGTGCGGTGTTGCAGATTTGTTTTGCGTGCAATTCGACTTCCTGCGGCAGATCCTTGTCCTCTCCGACGAGTTCGCCCAGCAACGAAACTTGTGTGAGATTTGCGCCGAGTTGATCATGCAGATCACGTGCGATCCGGGCGCGTTCCTTTTCCAATGCCTCGCGTTGACGCAAATCAGCCAGTTGCCGCTGCAACCGCTGTGTGGAGATGAAATAGACCGTGCCGATGGTCGCGCCCAGAATCATCAGGATGCCAATGGTTTGAAACCACCACGTCCTCCAGAATGGCGGCTCGACGACAATGCTCAACGTGGCCGGCGTTGGATTCCACACGCCATCTTCGTTGCAGGCAGTGACCTGAAAATGATAACGCCCGTATGGCAGTTTCGGGTAGGTCACTTCGCGCATCGAGCGCGGCTCGGTCCAGTTGTTTTCATGAGGTTCAAGCCGATACCGGAAGCGAGCCTGCTCCGGAGCTGAAAGATTCAAGCCTGTGAAATGAATTTCCAGGCGTTCTTTTCTCGCGGGCACGACGATATCTTGTGACCAGTTTGCTTGAAACGCGT
>JABFSR010000082.1 GCA_013140495.1 Verrucomicrobiota bacterium | reverse complement strand
TGCGCGTTTACGGGCGTAAGACTTCGGCAAGCCCGCGCAAAAGTCAGCGCGGGAGACTCTGCAATACGAGTTGCAGACAGCTTCCGCCCTGCTGCCATTCCACGCCAACCTCCCAAACCGGGACACCAACTCCCAAACCAGGGACTTCAGACCCTTGATAAGCGTCATCCTTGTTCTGATTTGAAACACCAAACCCGTAATCCGCGACGTCAGAACCATGATTCGACCCGTTCGCGTTCTAAATTTGATCAGCGGTGTTCCAATTTTCGAAGTCAGAGCCTTGATCTTCGATGTTCACAGTCAAAATTTCGATGTTCGTATTCTGATTTTTGAAGTCGGACCCGTGAAAATTGATGTTCGTGTTCTAAATTTCGACTTCGGTGTTCTGATTTTTGAAGTCGGAACGATAACTTTCATCGTCAACCCGATAAAATTGGTGATCCGTGTTCTGAATTTTGCCGCACGAAAGGGTCGCTCCGTACTATTGACACAGATTCGGGACAGGAGTAGAACCAAGTCATGCCCCGCGCGTTGCGCATTGAATATCCCGGCGCGATCTGCCACGACATGAACCGTGGCGACCGGTGTGAGCTGATCGACCTGGAAACGGCTGCAGGCCGAAACCGCAGTGACGTTGAAATGGATTGCGGAGGAGTTGAACATGGGAACGTGGACGCATGTGGCCAACCGGCTCTCGAATAATTCCGAACAATCCAACAACCAACCCGACCTGAACTTGTGTCAAAAGTAAGGAGCGACCCCTTTAAGAAAGAGACACGGCACAGTACTATTTTCAAGAACAGGTGGAAGGAGAAACAATCACGTTTCCCATAGACTTCGTAAAGGAGAACGGAACATGGAAAATCCTAGAATATTAAAGCGACGCTGGACTCTAACCATAAAGGCACAGGTCGTATGCGCGGCTTTTGTCTTTCTTTGGACAAGTGCTCATGCGGTTTTTCAAGTAATGCAAGTCTCACTTGCGCATACCAGTCTGGGCTATGATGTTTTTTTGTTATACTGCTTGGTGATGACACCAACGGATGTATTGGTTCATGCAGTTGGAATCTCACAGAAGCTTGGCCCTCGGGCATATCTAATTATTGCGATACTCCTGAACCCAATTCTTGTTTTTTGCTTTGTCGGTTTATTGGGGAGGTTAATAAGAATCGTTAAGCGCAAAGTCCAAAGGCCAAAACCATGAGAAGTATTCCAAGAGAAACATTCGTAAATATTGCCTTCTTTTTCACGCTGCTGTTGTGCGGCAATCCATTGTTTTGTGATGGGCACGAGGAACCACTCCATCAGGAAATTACGCGAAGCGCCTTCAAGTCTTCATCTGGCATCAGTTCATTTCTGGCTGATCAACTTGTAAAGGGGTCGCTCCGTACTTTTGACACAAACCCGGAGTGGCGGTGACGGAGTCCCATGCCGTGCGTTGCGCATCCAATCGCACGCGCGGGGCCAATGAAAATACGCACTGGCGCAGGTTGGCTTCCCAAGCCCACCACAAGTTGGTTGCCCCCAAGTGTAGTTGTTCGCTCCGCGTCCCAGCACCATGCCCGCCTCGGAGTGTTGTCCTGGTCAACCAAGGACGTGATTTAGCGAGTTTGTTTCAACTCAGCTCACCCAGTCTGCAAGATTACCTCCGCCCGTCGTACCATGCGTGGCACGCCTCCCGGTCACGCATGGTGCTGCCCGGCCTCAACGCCACGCGGAACAGGAATCGCAACAGCTCCCACGTCGTGTAGAGCCTCATCTTGCGGTCTGATGTCAGCAACGGATGCCGGTGCAGAATCACCAGTTCGCGCCCGGTCTTCTTCACTTCGTCATGCAGTCGCCAGCTCAAATCCAATTCTTCAGCCACGAAATGTTCATTGCTGAATCCATTCAGCTTCCTGAAAACAGCGGCGTCGCAAAAGATGAACGATCCAGCGAGCCAACGGCGCGTACGGCTTTTCCAGTTCCAAACACCGGTGACAAAGTTCGCCAGATGATGCCTGCCCTGCAATCGAACCGTCACACCACCCGCCAGGCACCGGCCCGATTGGATCTGATCCGCCACGTCTGCGAGCAACTCCCCAGTCGGGTGCGAATCCGCATCAATGAACAGCAGCCAGTCGCCCGTGGCAGCAGCCGCTCCCCGATTCCGTGCGCGACCGATCTGATTCACTGGCTCAAAGACCACCGTTGCTCCGGCATCGCGTGCAATCTGCGCTGTGCCGTCAGTCGAATTGTTGTCGCACACGATCAGTTCGATCTCCCAGCCCCGGCTCGTGAATGAAGCAATCGCCGCGCGGATGTGCCGGATTGTTTCACCCAGCAGCCGTTCTTCGTTGAATGCGGGAATGACCACGGAGATTTTCACCGCGCAACAATGGCCGAGGCCGGGCGTGCCGTCCAATTTCAAGTTTGAATCAGATTGCACCATGGCTAGTCTATTGTTGCAGCAGTGACGCAATGACGCGGCACTCTTCCCGGTGGAATTGAAATTTATGGCAGACGCAAAATCAAAAAGAGGTTTGTATCCCGAACCCCGCCGCAGTTGGCTCAAATTCCTGTTCCGCGCAGGCATCCTGCTCCTGCTGCTGTTGGTCGTGGCCTACTTCGTAGTCACCAGCAGCGTGTTCATCCAGGGCGTGGTGATTCCACGCGTCGAAAAAACCATCCACGCCAAGATCGTCATTGCAGATGTTGAATTCAGTCCGTTTTCCCAACTCGCACTCTACGAGGTGAAGATCACACCTGAAGGCCGCGAGACTCTCCTGTCAGCAAAGTTGATCCGCGCACGGTACAGCCTGATCTCCATCCTGCGCGGAAACATCCTCGTTGAGGAAATCACGCTCGATACTCCGACCGTCAATCTCGTCACAAACCCCGACGGCTCGTCCAATCTCGACTTCCTTAAATCGCTCTCCGGCGGAGCAGACCATTCAGATTCCAGTTCGCACAAGAACCCGCCTGATGCGGACGGATCAACTCAACTCAACATCAAATCAATTGCGCTCAAGAATGCGACTTTCCGCCACAGCGCCACGAGCAAAAGCGGCGACAAGGTTCTCGCCGAACTCGCGAACTTCAATCTGACCGCGAGCGACATCCGCAACGGCGCGGGCGGCAGGCTGGATTTCTCCGGCGGTCTTTCACTCGACAAGACTGCTGCATCGCCACCCGCCCTGTCATCAATACAGTCCATGCTCAACGGTTCATTCACATTTGATCTCGCAAAAAACCTGATGCCGGGCAAGGCGCGGGGTGCAGCTGCATTCAGCGTCGGACGCGGAACTGGCGAGTTCGCGGATCTCAACGCGCTCGTGGCAAAATTTGATTGCGAAGTCTCGCCCACTGAAATCAAACAGCTCGCCCTGAGCTTCGATAAGGGCGGCAAGCATCTCGGCGAAGCCAAAATGAGCGGCCCGTTCGACTCGGCGAAACAGGAAGGTAAACTAAAAATTGAAGTGCTCTCAATTGACCGGCAGGTCTTGAACATCCTCGGCGCGGCGAGCGGAATTGATTTTGTCGGCACCACGGTCAGCGCTAATTGCGATGTCGAACTTTCCAAAGGTGGCAAGTCAGTTGCCTCGAACGGACGCGTGGAGATTGCGAGATTCCAGGTCAAACGCGAGGGCCAGACCACGCCGGCGCTGGACCTGCGTTGTGACTATGGCGTCGCCATGGACCGCGACGCCCAAACGCTTCAGATAAAGAGCGTCAACCTCGCAGTCACCCAGAAATCCCGCGCGCTGCTTCAGGGTGAACTGAGCAATCCGATGACTCTTGCATTCGGCAACAACACAACGAGCACCAACAGTGAGGCCGCGCTTACACTCGCGCTGACCGACCTGAACCTCGCGGATTGGAAGCCTTTCACCGGCGATCAAGGCCCTACCGGCACTGCCAGCGCGAAGATCAAACTTACAACTCAACCCGGCGGCAGTCAGATCGTCGCGCAGATCGAAAGCCTCATCGAGAATCTTGCGCTTGGGTCCGGCGACCAGGCCATGCGCATCGGCGAACTTTCGTTCAACGGCGTCGTCACCAACCAGACTCCCAGCCAGTCCATCAGCGCTGTGATCGCAGCCCGCAACATTTCCATCCCGGCTGCGCAGGGCGCACCGCTCGAAGCCACGCTCAAACTCGACGCCTCCGTTGCCAAAAATGTGGCAGAACTCCGCCAATTTGCGCTCCGGCTCACTCCTACCGCCCGAGCAACAAACGAAGTCAACCTCAAGGGCACGGTGGATTTCTCCGACACAAAAGCGATCAGCGGCAAACTTGCCCTCACGGCAGATGCCCTCGACTTGACCCGTTACTACGACCTCTTTGAGTCCAAAACGCAAAAGGCGGAGACATCAAAACCGCAGACAACGACGACCAATTCTGCTTCCGCCAGCAAAGAGCCCGAAGCCGTGAAGCTGCCACTGCGCAACTTTGTTGCCGATGTAACGATCGGACGACTTTATCTGCGCGAAGTGGATGTGGCCGATCTCCACACCGCCATCGCGCTTGATGCGAGCCATGTCGTTTTGAAACCGTTCCAGCTCACGCTCAACAAAGCACCCATCACCGCCAGTGCGGATGTGGACCTGAGCATGCCCGGATACAAATACGATCTGTCATTTGATGCGAAGGGAATTCCGATTGAGCCTCTCGCAAATACATTTTCGCCCACCAACCACGGCAAGACGCTTGGCACTGCGAGCGCAATGGTCAAACTCACCAAGCAAGCCGGCGGCAACCAGATCGTCGCCCAGATCGAGAGCCTCATTGAGAACTTGTCGATAGGTTCGGGCGAACAGACGATGCGCGTCGGCGCACTTTCATTCAACGGAGGAGTCACCAGTCAGAACCAGGGCCAGTCCGTCAATGCTCTCATCGCTGTTCGGAATATCTCCATTCCGGCCGCCCAAGGCACACCGCTCGAGGCCACGCTCAAATTGGACGCATCCATTGCAAAGAACGTTGCCGAACTCCGCCAATGCATGCTCCGGCTCACTCCCACTGCACGCGCCACTAACGAACTCTCGCTCAAGGGCACTGTTGATTTCTCAGACGTCAATGCCATCACAGGCAAGCTCGCCCTCACCGCCGACGCCCTCGACGCAACGCACTACTATGACTTGTTCGAACCCAAAACACTAAAGGCTGAAGCTCCGACTGCACAAGCCACGACGACCAATTCCGTTTCCGCAAACAAAGAACCCGATGCCGTGAAGCTGCCACTGCGCAACTTTGTCGCCGACGCAACCATCGGACGGTTTTATCTTCGTGAAGTTGACGCTGCCAACCTTCACGCCACTCTCACACTTGATGCGAGCCACGTTGTTCTGAAACCGTTTCAACTCACACTCAACAACGCACCCATCGCTGCAAATGCGGATGTGGACTTGAGCATGCCCGGTTACAAATATGATCTGGCAATCACCGCGAATGGAGTGCCCATCGAACCGCTCGCCAACACATTCTCCCCTGCTTATCGCGGCAAGGCTCAAGGTAAATTGATCGCTGACATCAAGGCGAAAGGCGCAGGTGTCACCGGCGTTAACCTAAAGAAAACCCTCACCGCCAGCGCGAATCTGAACTTCACAAATGCGAACATTCAGGTCACCGGCAAGTCCATGAAAAAGGTTGTGGGCGTCATCGCGGCTGTGTTGAACGCTCCTGAATTGCTCAGTTCGCCGCTGGACTTTGTCACCACCAGCATCCGCGCCGCAGACGGGAAAATCGAAGTTCCAAGTTTCATCGCACAGAGCGCATTGCTGCACATCGAATCAAAAGGGACGATTCCAATCTCGGATGTACTGATGGATTCACCGTTGAATCAGCCGGTGGACGTCTCCTTGGTCCGCAACCTGGCCAACAAACTGAGCTTCTCGAATGTCCCCACAAATGTCGCTTACATGAAACTTCCGAACTTTGTTACGCTCGCGGGTACTCTCGGCAACGTTGATCCGAAGGTGGACAAAACAAAACTCACAGGACTCACGATTATGGCGGTCGGGGCCGGCGTGGTGAACCTCGTCCCTGGCAAAACGGGGGACAAGATTGGAGCGGCAGCGGATGCGGTAGCTGGTTTGCTGGGCATCAAACCCAACGCGAGCGGCACGAACAGCGCATCCACAAACAAGGTCAATGCCTCCGACCTGCTCAATCTGTTCAAGAAGCCGAAAAGGTGAGAGTCTGTTTGAAAAGTTTGGCGGCAGAGAGCGCGACTTTACCCAGACTTTCGGCTACTTGCCGTTTTCAACGGAGACGATTCAGCCGGGCGAACCAGCCTCCGTAAAGTTAGTGCCAACGCTCGCCCTCACCCCAGCCCTCTCCCCCGAGGAGAGGAGGATTCGTTCGCTGATTATTCGAGCCGGCATGTTGATGGATGATTCGCTTGTCACATCCTCCGAAGAACAGACCAACGGAGACAGGCAAAATGATTTCCAAATAATCCTCCGCATCCAACAGCTTCACCCTCTCCTCGGGGGAGAGGGCCGGGGTGAGAATTCCCCGAAACAAAGTTCGCGCATTGAACCTCTGAACCGGGGCGTGATGCCTAGGAGCGCTGGCGTCCCGCGCCGGCGAGTTGCTGTCGGGCGAGCAGCCGACGAGACGCCAGCGCTCCCAGGGTTCATGGGGAGGGCGGGCCAAACCACCATTTGCCCGGCGGGACAACGGTTGACTCACACTTGGCTCCACGGAAAACAGCAGAGAACGCTCGTTTCAATTCCGAATCCATTCTGGACAGACTTTTATGTGCAGATTAGTGTCGCCCCATGAACCGAGATAGATTTGATTGCTATGTGCCCAATTCCCAATAGGTCACCAAGCACGCCATGAGCGGAAAACGCCCCAGAGTTTTCGGAACAACAGAAGCCGCTATTCTCAAAGCCGAGGCTTCACTTGATCGCACTTTCCCACAATCATTTAGAATCTGGCTGCTCCAAAACAACGGACGCAGCATCGAGGGCGTTACGGTTTTCCCAGTGATGGACGAACGCGACCCACGTATGACTTGGGATTCGATTGACCGCCGGTTTCGAGAAGGATGGGCCAATTGGCTCGCAAATTTCTGCGACGAGGAGCGCGACTTCACACACCTACTTCCGTTCGCAAATTACGGCACTGGTGACTATTATTGCTTTGATTATTCGCGTTTGGATTCGCAAGGCGAGCCTCCAGTTGTTAGATGGTCACACGAAACAGGCTTGGCGGAAGATCGGGCAATAACTTTTTCCGAGTTCGTCGCCCGAACACAGGCTGGTGATTTCGACAATGATTGAAAATAGAAGCTGGCGGCTCAAAATGGAATTACCTGTATATTTTCGTGATGTCCGAATTAAATCTCCGCCTCGGGAAACCTTTCGTGGATACGTCGCCGGACTTTTTCCTCATGCACGGGTTGCAAACGCCGGCGCGTGATGAGCCGCTGAACCGAGTCCAGCAATTCCAACCAATCCTCCAGCGGCGGCTCGGCCACCACCTGCCATTGATCGAACCGCTTCTCGCGATGGGAGAAAATCCATTCCCCGCCCACGCGCTGCGCATTGACCTGAAGTTTCTTTCCGTCTTCGGTCACCCGTTTCCAACTGATTTCAGCTTTGGGCATTTGTTAGTCCTGAGTCATGAGTCCTGAGTCCACTGTCAGAAACACCCTGGTCGCACGTCGCAACGACTCCGGTCTCCTAATTTTGGACTCGGGACTTATCATGGCAGATCAATGCTCGCCACGGCCATCGCGGCGATGCCTTCTTCTCGTCCGATGAAACCCATCATCTCGTTTGTGGTTGCCTTGATGCCGATCTGGACCTCCCGCAGGCCCAAGGCATCGGCGATGCACTTTTTCATGGCGGCGATGTGCGGGTAAATCTTCGGCGCCTGCGCAATGACCGTGGAATCCACGTTCACAATCCGACCGTTGCGCTGCAACACCTGTCGGGCTGCTTCCTCAAGAAATATCTTGCTCGGCACACCGCGCCAGCGCGGGTCGGTGTTTGGAAAAAAGTGCCCGATGTCCTCCTCACCCAGCGCGCCAAGAATGGCGTCGCAAATGGCATGCATCAACGCGTCCGCATCCGAGTGACCCTCCAGGCCCTTGGTATGCGGAATTTCCACGCCGCCGAGAACGAGCTTTCGTCCCGCGACCAATTGGTGAACATCGTAACCGATGCCAACGTGAACCATGCGCTCAGTATAGAAAAAAGGCCGGTTGTTACCAAGATTATTTGAGACAAACGGACGAGAGCACCAGGCCTCAACATCCAAATTCCAGAGAAGCACCAAATCCCAAGCTTCTATCGCGCAGCACGCGAAGCCCGTTCCCGATTGGAGTTTGGAATTTCTCCGGAGCTTGGTGCTTGGAAACTGGAGCTTTTAACCCACCGGCAACGTGAAGAAAAACGTGGTGCCCACACCAACCTCACTAGTCGCCCACACCTCGCCGCCGTGGCTTTGCACGATGTGTTTCACGATGGACAGCCCAAGACCCGTGCCGCCGGCATCACGTGAACGCGCCTTGTCCACGCGATAAAACCGTTCAAAAACACGCGCCAGGGACTCCGAAGGAATGCCCGGTCCATCGTCACGAATGAAAGCCTCCAGCTTTTCGCCTCCGCCAATCCTCGCGCCGATGATCACACTCCCACCAACACGACCGTACTTGATTGCATTGTCCACAAGGTTGCCAAACACCTGCTGCAACCGGACTTCGTCAGCGCTGGCCATCAACCCACAAGGTTCGTGACGGAGAGCAATTTGTTTCTTTGCCGCTCGCTCGGTGAAATCCGAAAAGACTTTCTCGACCATTGCGTCAAACGCAAGAGGTCGCAGGTTCAACGCGACTCGACCGGATTCAAGCTGTGAAATGGTGAGCAGGTCCTCGATGAGCAATTGCAAACGCGCCGAGTTTCTCTCGATGGTCTGGAGAAAGCGCGTCGTGACCTCGGGATCACTCTTCGCGCCGTCGAGCAACGTTTCGGTGTAGCCCTTGATAAGCGAAAGCGGCGTGCGCAGTTCGTGGCTGACATTCGCAACGAACTCTTCACGTGTTCGTTCGAGTTTCTTGATCCGGGTCAGGTCGTGAAACACAAGAATTGTTCCGAGAAGACGCCGATCAGCGCCGGTTAGAGCGGAGGCATTGACCTGCAACCATCGTTCACCACCGGGCAGCTCCAATTCCTGGTCCACCACCCTGCCCTCGGCACCGGCGCGCTTGACGATCTCCGCCACCTCATGCGCGCGCACCACTTCGAGCAACGCCCTGCCCCGCAGAATGCCGGTCGTCCCAAACATCTGGGCAAAGGCGCGGTTCGCAAATTCCACGCGGCGGGCCTCATCCAGCACCAGCACACCTTCGATCATGCTGTCGAACAAGGCGTCCTGCCGCGCGAGCGCCTCGGCGGAAGCGGCCTGTTCACGATTGGTTTGCGTTGCCACTTCCGCGCGCCATGATTCCCGCTCCCGCCCCAGCTTCGCACGCCACCAGAAATGAAGCGCGATCCCTCCGACGAAAACGAGCAATGTCAGCGTTGGCCACATCGGAAATGCTCCCGGGCTGTTCACTCCACAAACCGATACCCAACCCCACGCACGGTATCCAGATGTTTCGCCGCCGGGCCAAGCTTTTCGCGCAAACGTCGCATGTGCGTGTCCACTGTGCGGGTATCAATTGTGGCGTCGTAATTCCAAACGTCGCGCAACAGGGCGTCGCGGGATTGCACCCTTCCGGCGCGCTCCGCAAGAACGGTGACGAGCTTGAATTCCGTTGCGGTCAGTTCAATTGCCTTGCCCTTCCACGACACGAGATATTTTGGCAGGTCAATCAGCAGATCACCGAAGCGCATCGTCTCCTGCTTGCCGCTGGTAGTCGCACCGCGTTGCAGAAGTTTTTTCACGCGCAAGACAAGCTCGCGCGGGCTGAAGGGTTTCGTCACGTAATCGTCAGCACCAAACTCCAGGCCAAGCACGCGGTCAATCTCCGATGCCTTGGCAGTGAGCATGATGATGGGAACTTTCGCCGTGACAGGATCACGCCTGAGCAGCTTGCAAACCTCCATGCCATCCACCTCCGGAAGCATCACGTCCAGCACGATGAGCGCGGGCACCTGAGACTTCGCCTTTTTCAACGCTTCGTTGCCGTCCATGGCCCTGATGGTCTCAAAGCCCGCCTGACGGAGGTTGAACTCGACCAGCTCAACCGCCTCGGGCTCGTCATCCACGATGAGAATTTTCTGTTTCAACTCCGGACAAATAGCAGGCTCACGCGCCTGGTTCAATCCAATCAAGTCAACGGTAGTGTTACGAAATTGTTACGACCATGTGACGGGATCAAGTTCGCGACGTTGCCCATTCTGACACTTATTTGCAGCGTCTTGGTGATAACTAGAACTTCAAAACCATGTCCAGCATCAGCCGTGTGGTTTTGGTTTCCGAACCGGCAGGACTGGGCTTTACCAGTTCGGTGAAGAACGCGGAGATGCTGAGGGTCAGGCAATCGTACGGCGAGTAGCTCAGTTTCAAGTTGTGTCCGCGCACGTTCGTACCCGGGCCGAACCCTGCGCCAGGCGCGACAAAACCAGCGTTGGCCTGCTGCACCTGGTAATACGCGCCAAAGTCCGATTCAGGAAACTCTTCAAACCACGCATCGCCTTGCAGTTCCTCCCAGCGGTAAGCCATCTCCCACGCGCCGCGTTTGCCAGCCTTGCCAAAGCTGATGCCCGCGCTGTAACCCTGATTGTCCGTCGGCGCGGCGGGATTGTTGACATAATCGCCGCTGACGGTGATCGGAAACGCGCCGGGATAATTCAGAAAGTCATCCAGCGTGTATGTGATGCCGCCGTCCACGTAAATCGGATTGAAGGCGAACGCCGGCGCACCGTTGGTGCCGCGAGTGTTGCCGCGATTGCTATTGGGCACATTGCCATTGACGAGTTTATCCTCGTTGCCGATTGCAAAACCGGCCACCCCGAGCTTCGTGGAAACATGCTTCGTCCAATTCGCATCCCATCGCAGTTGTGCGCCAGTCATGACCGGATCGCTGGTACTGGCACTCAACTCATCAAGCATGAATCCTGCAAGGTTGAGCTTGAGTGAATGCCGGCTGTTGAACGTGTAACCGAATTGCGCAGCCAATCCTTCCGGAGTGTAATCGTGGTCAAACATCATGGTGGACGGAGACACAAACGGGTTTTCCATCTTGCCGAAAGTAAACGCGCCGGACCATTCCTTCGAGCGAAGTGGCTTCCATCTGGCATAAGCCAGATCGAGATAGACAAATTTCTTTGAACCGTTGTCCGTCGAAGATGTGTTCCCAGAGATGGGGTCACCGCCAAAATTTCCGGATGGTTCACCCGAAGCAAGTCGCAACCCGACCTCCAGACCGTCAGTCAGTTCTGCCGTGACACCGAATCGCAACCGATAGCGAAAACGATTTCGATCCACGGATGCCGGATTCTCGCTGAAGATTCCATCAAAGCGGCCACGGAAATCACCGTTGAACTTCAGCGCTGAAACCCAATTGGGCATGCCGCTCTTGGCCGAGTATGCCGTCGTAAAATCCTTGTCAGTCTCGTTGCGAAGTTCGTCCGCTTCCTTGACGGTGAGCACGCCTTTGTCCACGAGCTTGTCGAGCAGTGACCCCACACTCTGCGCGTGACCGTTTATACAATAGCCCGCCGCCACTGCAATCGAGACGAGACCTATCGTCCAGTTTTGCTTTTTCATTTCGCAATTGAAGTTCCGAGTTCACGAGGAGTTTGCGATAGGCGGGTTTTGGTAAAAAGCGTAATTGTCATGATTGTGTGCCGGTCGTGGCGTCGAACAAACCTGGCTTTCCATCGCCAAAAGCATTTCGCCTTTCCAATCAGACTCACGTCGGGAATTGACCCTGCGCCGTGCCGCGATACGCTCCCTCCAGTGGACAATGCCCAATCACGCGCCGCCAGGATGACGGACACGCAATTATTGCGTCGTCTTCCGCACACGCGTTCGTTCACGCAAGTATTGGGGCGCGGTCTGCTGGTGTTCCTTCTTACCGTTCAGGGCGTGAGCGCATTCGCACTCATCACACTTGGAGTGATGCTCACAAAATTCCGCGTGGCGCGCCAGGCCATTGCCCCCCTGGTGCGCCAGCAAATCGCGCGCGCCGGTGTGCAGTTGCTCCCGATGTTCGCATTCATCTCCATCGTCCTGGGCCTGCTGGTCATCGGACAGAGCGTTGCCCTGCAAAACCGCATCGGTGCGGTCGAATTTCTCGGCAACATCATGGCGGTCGTCATCGTGCGCGAACTCGGCCCTCTGCTGGCCGCGTTGCTCGTGCTCGCGCGCGTCGGCACGGCAATCGTCGTGGAACTCGGCACGGCACGGGCGATGGGCGAAATCGAATCGCTCGAAGCGCTCGGCATTGATCCCGTGCATTATCTGGTTGTGCCGCGCGTGATCGGAATGGCACTGGGGATTTTTTCGTTGACGGTCTATCTCATCATCGGCTCGCTCGTGAGTGGATACGTTTGGGCGTTCATCCAGGGCGTGCCGTTGTTGCCGGGTGACTATTTCAACCAGCTTGCTGGCGCACTCAACTACATGGATTTTATCCTGCTCGCTCTCAAGACGTGCGGATTCGGTTTCATCATTGCCATCGTGACGTGTTACCACGGGCTCGCGCAGCCGATCCGGGTGGAGGAAGTCTCGCGCGCCACCGTCCGTGCGGTGGCACAGGGAACGATCGCCTGCATCCTTCTCGATGCCTTGTTCATAGTAATCTACCTGGCAATTTGATCACAAATGAACACTGCAACAGCGATTGAAATGTGCAACGTCGCCGCCGGTTCGTCCAAAGACGCGAACATCGTTGTGGCCGAACAGGTGAACTGGAAAATTTTGCCAGGCGAATACTGGGTGATCGGCGCTCCCCAACATTCAGGCAAAAGCGATTTCCTCATGATGATCGGCGGACTCACCGCGCCACGCGAGGGCGATTACATTTTTCTTGGAGTACAAATGCCGGTGTTCGATGAGACGCTGCTGGCGCACCGGCTCAAGCTCGGTTTCGTATTCGACGGCGGCCAGTTGTTGAGCGGGTTGAGCGTGGCGGAAAACATCGCGCTGCCGTTGCGCTATCACCGTGAGTTGTCACCGGACGAACTCGACGCGCGCGTGACGGAATTGCTCGAACTCACCGATCTCATGGCAATGGCCAACCTCGCGCCGGGCCGCATCGGACGTGCGTGGCAGCAACGCGCCGGGCTGGCCCGCGCGCTGGCGTTGCAGCCGGAGGTACTGCTGCTGGACAGCCCTCTGACCGGACTCGATGCGCGCCACGCGAACTGGTGGCTGGGATTTCTCGACCAGCTTTCACGCGGTCATCGCTGGCTCGACGGCAGGCCGATGACAATCATCATCACTGCGGATGATTTCCGGCCCTGGCAGGGTCACGCGCGACAGTTTGCGTGTCTTTCAGAAAAGCGGCTCACGGTGTTGGGCGACTGGTCGGGGGTGGAAAAGAGCCGTGACGCTGCTGTACGCGAATTATTGAATGTGGAGGCAGCCCCATGATGCACGACGCACCTCCTCCTAATCTTCATCTCCGGCGTTTTCAGGCGCGGGTTGAGATTAAGAACCGAACGCCCTGACATTGACCCGCTCGACACTTTTTGAAACTGTTAGCTTACTGACGAATCGAACAACGACATGGCACTCCAAGACCTCACCCCGCAACTGCGCACACGCCTGAGCCGGATGGAACGCGCGGTGGGCTGGTTCGTCGCGCTTGCCGTCGTTCTCCTCGTCATTGGGTTCGCCTATTACATTCAGAATACCGCCAAACGGCGCGGCTGGTTCACGCCGAAATATGTTTACTCGACATCGCTCAACAGCGCGGCGGGCTTAAAAGTGGGAGATCCTGTGAAACTCATGGGCGACGACGTGGGCCAGATCACCAGGATTGAACTCAACAACCCGTCCGATTGGTATGGCTTGACGGTTTACTTCAACATCCGTTCGCCCAAACAAGGATACATCTGGAGTGATTCACAGGTTAAAGTGGGGTCGGATTTTCTCGGCAGCAGATTTCTCGAAGTCACCAAAGGCTTCGGCGGTGTTCCGACGGCTGATGAAAACACGAACAAAGTCGTCCTGGGAATCCTGCTTCGCACGGAACTGGAGAAGTTGCAGAAGTCAATCGAGCAACGAATCCTGGCGGATACGAACTCGGTGGCCGCGGCTGAGGCACAAATGGACCCCGACGAACTACAGCGACAGATTCTGGCTGAATCGAACACCCTCGTTCGAGAGGACAAACGAAAGTTCTATGGAGGGCTTCAGGAAATTTACTGGCTGACTCCCTTGGAGTCTCCCGCCCTCAACGAGCGGCTGGACGAACTCGTCAAACAGATTGAGAAAGCCCTGCCGAACATTCTCGCGTTAACCAATCAGATTGCGGCCACGCTCTCAAACTCTGTCACGCTCACATCAAACCTGAACGTGCTCGCCACCACAACGCAACCCGCCGCTGCAAACCTCGCCACAATCAGCGCGCAGTTGCGCGGCCAGGGCGCTTTCGGTGAATGGGCACTGGGCACGGACGGAAGGCAAAAGCTGATGACGGCTTTTGACACCGCAAACAATACTCTCGCCCACACCGACACGAATCTCACCGCGCTTGCGGAGAACCTCGCCGTCTCGCTGGACAATCTCGCAGGCATCACGAGCAACCTGCACGCACAAGTTGCAGCGAATACAAACATGCTCGGGGAAATTTCCGACGCCGTCATCCACGCAGATGAAGTGGTTCAGGGATTGAAGAAGCACTGGCTGCTGAAGTCGGCGTTCCGCGAGAAGAAACCCGTCGCGAAACCCGGCAAGCCTTAGCAACCGGTGGCGAAAAGATTTTTCGGACGTGGCCGATCAAATCTGCAGGAGCAGATAGATCAATCCCCCTGCACTCACGAGGAAGAAACTCACGATGGCTCCGTCAAGCAGACCGAAACGCGGTTCTTCCGAATGATTGGCAGGCACAAGAGTCGGCTTCACAAGGTCGCCGCTCTTCCGATTCACCGTGAATGTCAGCGCACTCATGCCTGTTGTTTAGCACGGCCCGCGCCAGCGCCAATGGGGCGGATGAAGCCCGATGTTCAGTGTTTCGGGACAGAACAGCCCGAAATGAGTCCCGAGTTGTGACAAACCACTTCGCAATGGATGAAGACCCCGTCACCAGGCGATTTGCGGGCAAAATTGAACGCGCCAGTAATCGCCGCATTTTAAGATTGCGCCCACCGTGGCAACCGCTATTTTAACGCGCTCGATTTCGATCTAAAAAACCGTGAACGCTGAATTCTGCAAAAAGGCTCTGGAAAAAGTTGGCAACGCCAACATTCTCATCAACATCGTCTCGCGCCGCGTGCGCCAGCTCAACGCCGGCGGCGGCGGCATGGGTCGCCCGCTCATCGCTGACTACACCAATCTCGGCGCGGCGGACATCGCCCTGCGTGAAATCATCGAGGACAAGGTCGGCTTCGATCTCCCCGAGATCGAGGAACTGAAGCGTCCTGCGCCCAAGAAGCGCGCCAAAAAGCACTGAGCTGCGAACTTGATTCCGCACAGCCAGAGGGGCGACCCTCTGGCTGTTCCTGTTTATGGCTGACATCGTCAAGAACTCGAAAGCCCGGCACGATTATCACATCCTCGACACGTTCGAGGCGGGAATCGTCCTGCACGGCACCGAGGTGAAGGCATTACGCGCCGGCAAGGGCCAGATCGGCGACGCCTTTGCGTGCGTGGAGAAGGACGAGGTCTGGCTCTACAACGCGCACATTGACGAGTACTCCCACGGCAACAACCAGAATCACAAACCCAAGGCCCCGAGAAAACTTCTTCTCCACAAGGCCGAGATCAGAAAGTTGTTCGGCCTCGCCGCCGTCAAAGGCAACGCCCTCATCGCACTTGCTCTCTACTGGAAGAACGGCAAGGTGAAGGTCTCCCTCGGTGTCGGCAAAGGCAAACAGCAGTTCGACAAGCGCGATGACATCAAGCGCCGCGATTCCGATCGCGAACTCAAGCGCGCCACCATGAAGCACAGTTCACGAAAATAAATGCACCTCCGCCGAACAATAGCAAACCTCCCTCAAGCGTTGGCACTTTGTTTCATCGCATTCGCACATTGCGCCCTTGGCGATACCAACACCACCAGCACCCGGCCTGACTCTTGGGCTCGGAAAATCGAAAAGCCCGGCCTGCCGAATCTGCATCAAGTCACAACCAATCTATATCGCGGAGCGCAGCCCACTTCTGAGGGCATGAAGCAACTCAAGGCGCTTGGCGTAAAAACCGTCATCAACCTCCGCAGCTATCATTCGGACAAGGACGAGGTCTCCGGCACGGGCCTCAAAAACGTCAGGTTCACCACACAACCTTGGGACGCTGACAACAAGGACGTGGTCACCTTTCTCAAAGTGATGGCGGACACCAACAATCTTCCTGCCATGGTGCATTGCCAGCGCGGAGCCGATCGTACCGGAATGATGTGCGCCATGTATCGTGTCGTTTTTTGCGGATGGAACAAGAAGGACGCAATAGACGAGATGAAACACGGCGGCTTCGCATTCAATGCCACATGGAAGAATCTGGTGCGTTACGTTGAGAAGGCGGACATTGAAAAACTCAAGCTCAAGGCGGGCATTGCCAACGGAACGAATACGCATGCTCTGAAAGCGAAACAAAACTGAACTCCGCATTGCAAAGGGGGACAGTCAGCGCTTTCGAGCATCATGGATGCACGCGCAGGCCCACAGATGAATTCGCACAAGGCGATGGCTGGCATGTGCCCTTCAATGCCACCAACCGACTCCCCTCCACCTCTTGATCCAAACCGCTCCGGAAACAAATTTTTCTCGGGCTTGAATTCACCAACGCTTTAGCCTCACAATTCGGCTGGCAAGTTTTCAGTTCGTTGCGGTCAATACAACAAGGTTCGTCCGTTATGCAAAAACTGATCCTGATCCCGTTTGTGCTGGTGCTTCTCACGAGCTGCCAGCAGCCCCAAACCAAGTCCAAGCAAACCGCGAAGTCGGCCGCGCCGGCAACGATCATCGCGCCTACCAACCCGCCAACCATCGCACCGATTCCGGCCCCAACTCCAACCAACAAACCACCGCTCGTCCCGGCTGCCAGCACGACCCAGACAAACGTTGTGTTCGACGCAGCCCACGACTCGGAAATCAAAGCGGTTCTTGATTTAGCAAACAAGAATCAGTGGGAAGAGGCGCGAGCGAAAGCAGCCGGGCTGCTGCAATTCAACCCGAATAATACGATGTTGCAACGACTGAACACCTGGGTTGACCAACAGAGCCAGCGCAGCCGCGAACAGGCGCTTGAGGACAAGATTCGCGCGATTGACGCCAAGAACTCCGGGCTCAACCCCACAATTCCCAACCTGCTGCTTGAGAATAAAGATCGCGGCCTGCCGGCCCGCAAAGACGTGCGTGACACAATTGACAACATCGAGAACGCCCGTTACATCCCGGAAAAATATGGAAAGACCGTCCACCAGCCGGTGCCATTGTTCGATATTGACGCCGCCAAGGGACCGATGGCCACGATGCTCGAAAAGGAAGTCTCCATCCATATTGACAACGTTCCACTCGAAACGGTGATCGTAAACCTGAGCCAGTCGTCGGGTGTCAACATCGTTGCTGACAAATCGCTCCCTGCGCTGACGAACCGGCTCACAATCAATCTCGACAAGGTCAAGCTCGGCGGTTTGCTCAAGTACATCGGACGCAACTACGACTTCCAGTTCCAGGTCGGCCCGGAACTCGTGTGGGTGGTGGACGCCAAGAATACCAAGCAACTCATGGAGGAAACGCGTTTTTACAAGTTGCGCAAAGGGTTCATCCTTCCTGCTCAATTTGGCAACAAGGAAGTCAACAGGACGACTGTCACCACCCCACAGGGCGTTACGGTCAGCGAGAATCAAAAATTCGACAAGTTCGTCAATGACGACGCGCCGAACATGCCGGCCCTTGAGCGTGCCATCACGAATTTCTTCGCCGGCTCCAAATGGCAGATTGATTATGAGCGGAATGCGGTCTTCGCGCGAGGCACACCGGAACAACTCGAAGTACTGGAGCACATCATCAAGGAATTTGACCAACCCATACAGCAGGTGCTGATTGAAGCACGCTTCGTCACCCTGTCCAAGCCGGCCTTTTTGCAATTGGGCGCGTTGTGGGAAACCGGACGGCAGGCGCAGAGTGTGCGCACGCCACAGGATTTTACGGGTCTGGTCGGCGACCAGAATTTTCCCACCGTGATCAACCCCAGCAGCACCGTGACCCCCGCTCTGGGGATCGGGTTGCAGGAAACCTTCACCAACATTCTTGGCCGCCAATCACTCAGTGCCACGATTACTGCACTCGAGCAGAGTGGCGAGAGCCAGACACTAAGTGCGCCGCGTTTGACCGTGCTCAACAACAGGCCATCAACCATCGCCGATGGCAAGGTGCAATACTACTATGAGCAGTACAAGGTGAGCCAGTCAGCGGGGCAGTACTACGCGATCTCGTCCTGGGTGCCGGATGGCAGACCGACCAAAATCACATCAGGGGCTGAACTCAATGTGCTCGCCAGCATCAGTGGTGATGGCAGGCACATCGTGCTGGCACTCAACCCAAAAGTGAACACTGATGTGCAACTCGTCTCCTATGCCACGCTCACGGACGTGGGTACGAGCGGCACGAATCAGAACGCCTTCACCATTAAACTGCCTCAGTACCGTACTCAGGAGATTTCCACACGCGTGGTCGTCAATTCCGGTGAAACGGTCGCGATGGGTGGTGTGATTGAACGCGAACAAACCACGATGGTTGAAGCGGTGCCCGTGCTCGGACACATCCCCATAATCGGCGCACTGTTCCGGCGTCGCACGAGAGTGGACAAGCCGCGCTACCTCCTGATCTTTGTTACAGCCACCATTCTGGCCGAGTCCGGAGAATACCTTATCTACGATCAAAGATCGGCCACCAATTCACCCGCCAAGTAGCGTGACTCCCCTGCCTTCCATCCTCAAATCGCGCCGGCTCGAGCCGCCCGTCCGTCGCGTGCTCGCGGTGGACGTTGGTGGACGCTGCATCCGTCTGCTGCTCATGGAAGACCGCTTTGGCAAACTCAGCGTGCTCAGACAGGAAGCGCTCGATCTGCAAGCCGAGGGCCTCGTCTCCGCCGACGAAATCAAGGCGCATTTGCAGGACACCGTGGCGGATTGGGGACGACCGCCGCTCGCTTTGGTGCTTCAACAGCAGCTCGCAGTCTCCCAAATCGTGGACCTGCCACCCGTGCCGGATGCCGAAGCCCGCCAACTCATCGAAGCGGAAACATTCAAACTGGGCGGTGCGAGTGAAAGCGTGATGGTTTACGATTTTGCCCGTGTACCGCTCCTCACGGAAAATCGCCAAAGCTTTTGGGTCACATTTTGTCAGGAGGGAGAAATTCAGGCCCGCATCGTTCAACTCGGCCTTGATGACCAGGAATTCCGCGAAATCACCACGGAAGCCAACGCGATGCTTGCCGCCTGGCACGCGGCACGTCCCGTCAAAAAAGACGCGGTGCTCGTTCACGCTGGAGCCCAAAACACCACGATCGTTGCCATCCGCAACGGCGTAGGCGTATTCGCATCAAGCTTCCCGATGGCGGGTGATTTTTTCACGCGTGCGATCGCCCGGCTTTCGCGTTGCACTCCCCAGGCGGCCGAAGACCTCAAGCGACACACCAATCTGCTCGCTGGCGATAAAACGCTGTCCGGCTTCGCAGAAATTGTGGACGGCTGGGCGGCGGAGATGAAACGTCAGTTGAGTGAATGGCGCGGGAAACCGTTCGATCTCCCCTGCGACTTGATCGCCACCGGCGGCGTGTTCGAGCAACCCGGGCTTCGGGATTATCTCGAACGCCAAAAGCAAATGAAGTTTCAACCCTGGCCCACCAGCAACGCGCCCGCAGCGTTGCTCCCGGCGAAGGGATTTGAAATCGCCCTTGGAGCAGCCTTGCAGGCACTGGGTCAAGGGCTGCAACCCACCTCCTTGCTGCCCGCAAGTCGGAGGGTTGCATGGAAAAGACATCTGGGCCGGCAGCGGCTCGAGTTTGCCAATGCACTTCTGCTCGCGGCGTGTTTCGTGGCCCTCGCACTCGGCCTCTGGCAGAAGCTCGCGCTGATCCAACGCAAACAGGAGTTGGCGGACAAGGTTCAGGCCGCACTGAGCGTCGGACGGACCAATAGCGCCCTGACCCGTGACTTGCTCAAGAGTTATGACGAACTGCGCCCGTTGTTTGAACATCAACAAATGACAATTGACACCTTGCAGTCGCTGGCGCGTCTCCAGACTGCCCGCAGCAACCGCACTTTGTGGTGCGTGTTGGTCGCCGATCAACAAAGTTACTTCGCCCTTCCGCCCACCGTCACGGGCACGAATAATACTCACGCCCGCGCGGCCGGGGTTGAATCCGCACAGCGCCGCCGGGATGCATCCGATTCGCCCGTTCGGCCCGGGTTGATCGCTGAATTGTGCGTCCCCGAAGACGTGGATGCCGCGCGAAGCACTCTAAGTCTTGTCGTCAACAGTCTGAAACAATCATCGGTATTCGAGCGCGTGGATTTGCTTTCCGAAGACCTGCGGCGCAGCATGGCGGACCCGAAGGTGATACTGCCGGAGCGCCACTTTGCCCTGGCGTTGGATTTTGCGACCACGGAGTTTCAAGCAGCAGGTGCGAGGAAGAACAAGACTCCTGTGGTTGTTCGCTCATCAGCCAATCCCGCGACCAAAACAAACCCCTGACCTGATGCGACTCGATCCTGAAACCCGGCGCCGCAGCATCCTGCCACTTCTCGCGGCAGCGTTGGGGGCAGTTTATTTGTTTGTGTTCGTGCCATTGGACCGCAAAGCCAACAGCCTTGATGCCCCACTTAATGATTCGTGGCGACAACTCGCCACTTCGCTGGGACGCACCAACGCCTTTCGATTGGATTTCGTCGGCCTCACCAATCAACTCGCGGAGACGCGCGTTGCCATTGCTGAGTTTGGGATTGCACGAAAGAAAGCTCGGGAACGTGTCGAACTGGACGCCGAATTGCGCAAACAGATAAGCGAGCCGTTCGTTTTTGTAGATTACCGGATTGAAGCTGGCAGGCGGATGGACGCGCTGGCCCGGCTCGCCAAACAAGAAGGCGTCATAATCGAGACCCCCGTGTATTACGGTTTTCCGGAACCATCTGCCGACATGAAAGAGCCGTCGTTGCTTTGGGCGGAGCTGGCATTCCTGGACAGTTTGATGACAACCGCCATCAACGCAAAAGTCGGCACCATCCATTTCATTGCCGCACCGTTGCCACTCACCAATGCGCCGTCGGCAACCGATGGTCGCAGGGTGGCGGAACTCCCTCTGGAATTTGAACTGACCGGCCCGATACCAAACGTCGCACGGTTTTTGCAAACACTGCCGTTGCGCGCCGACGAAATCAAAGCCGCCGGACTCCCGGCCGCGCCAACGAACAAACCCGCGCTGTTTATTGACAAGATTGTCCTGCGCAAACAATCGCCCGAGAAGGCTGACGAAGTCCGCCTCGTGTTGAGGGCGGTGGGTTATGTGTTCCTGAATGAATCAAAGCGCTAAGTTGCCATGTTGAGCGTAACATTGAGAAGCCGCTGGTTTTCCGCCGCCTTGCACGCGGGCCTCTGGCTGCTGCTGTTGCTCGTCGTCACCGGCATCATCATAGGCAGACGCACCCCGCGCTTCGGTGAGGCACCACCCGATCCTTCCGGTGTGACCCATCCGGTGCCCGTTGCAAAACTGCAGCCACTTTTCGCCGGGACAAACTGGCTGAACAACCTGGTGGACCCCGCAAGCCAGAATATGTTCACAACAAAACACTTTTTCCCGCCACCCACCC
>JABFSR010000027.1 GCA_013140495.1 Verrucomicrobiota bacterium | reverse complement strand
CATGTGAACGACCGTGCCGCCCGCGAAGTCAATCGCCTTGATCTTTGCATCCGCGTTCCAGACACCGTTCATGTATCCGTTAACACCCCAAACCATGTGTGCGAGCGGGAAGTAAACCACCACCATCCAGATGCCGACGAACAGCAGGATGGCGCTGAACTTCATGCGTTCGGCAATCGCACCCAGGATCAACGCGGGTGTGATGATCGCGAACATCAATTGATACATCGAGAAGACATTATGCGAAACCCAGTAGGCATAGTTCGTATTGGGTAGTGAATCCACGCCCTTGAGCATGGCAAACTTCATGTTGCCGAAGAACGGGCCTGATCCATCAGCGAACACCATGCTGTAACCGAAGATCACCCAAAGGATCGTCACCAAACCCGCAATGCCGAAGCATTGGGCGATGACCGACAGGATGTTCTTGCGGCGCACCAGACCACCGTAAAACAGGAACAAACCCGGCAGTGTCATGAACAACACGAGCGCAGAACTGGTCATCATCCACGCGTTGTGGCCAGGACCGGGGTTTCCGGCAGCGACCGTGGTCAAGCCTTCAGGAATCTTTCCTTCCTTGTCTTTCAATGGCGCGGTCGGGTCGGTATTGGCAATGTAAGCTTCCAGCCCGGCGATACGCTGTTCGATGCTGGGTGTCGGCGCTTCTGCCGCTTGAACCGCCGTGCGGCTGCAGAATGTGGTTGCAACCAAAGCGAGAATTAAGAGAAATCGTTTCATGGTTTTTTAGTTCAGATTGTTAAGGATTGGAAAACTCTTAAACAGCTGCGTCACCTTTCTCATCGGTGCGGATTCGGACGGCCGTTTCGACTGCGGAAACGAACACCTTGCCGTCGCCAATCTTGCCGGTCTTGGCAGCTTTGACAATGGTAGCCACAGCGGCGTCCACCTGTTTGTCCGTGAGGACAAGCTCCAGTTTGATCTTGGGAAGGAAATCCACGGTATATTCGCTGCCGCGATAGATTTCAGTGTGACCCTTTTGGCGACCGAAGCCTTTGACTTCGGTGACCGTCATGCCTTCAATGCCGATTTCGCCAAGGGCATCCTTGACCTCCTCAAGCTTGAAGGGTTTGATAATGGCTTCGATTTTCTTCATTCGATTCTGTGTTTGGTTTGGTTCAGGCGTAACTTCGAGCCAGCTCGCCTTTCATGTTTGTTTGCCGGTGACATCAAGCCACTGGACTGGCTGGTGCGCTCCTTTGCAACTGCGATGCCACGATGTTGAAAACTATTCATGGATGCGAGGAAAGGCCTGATTCCAGCGGGTAAAATAAATCTTTTCAGCGAAGCAAACACAGGAGCGAAGGCAGCCACTTGACTGAGCTAAAATGAACAGCGCGGATAAAACCACGCATCAGGGCGTCTGAAAACAAAACGGCGGCGGACGCAACCAAACGTCCGCCGCCGAACCAACCAACCACCATGTTTCAACCAATTTGCCGGAATATTCCGCGCAATCATCATCTCGCGCGAACGCAGCAACCACCACGAAGCCGCTCCGACAAGGAATGAATCAGCAATGTGAGTACCAGCCGCTTCCGCCGGCAAAATTTTGCCGGGATTAGGGCAGATCAGTCGCGCCCATCAGATAACGGTCGCACTCGCGGGCCGCGCCCCGACCTTCGTTGAAGGCCCACACGACAAGACTCTGACCGCGACGGCAGTCACCCGCCGCGAACACCTTCGGATGATTCGTGGTGTATTTGCCGTGGTCGGCCTTCACGTTCGTGCGCGGGTCGCGCTCGACCTTGAGCGCGTCGAGCAGCGGCTGTTCCGGTCCAAGGAAGCCCATCGCGAGCAAGACGAGTTGCGCAGGCAAAACCTTCTCCGTGCCGGGGACATTCTTGGGGATGAACTGCCCCTTGTCGTTCTTCGTCCATTCGATCTGCACGAGATGCACGGCTTTGACGTGGCCGTTCGCGTCGCCCTCGAACTTCGTCGCGGTCGTCAGATAGACGCGTGGGTCAGCGCCAAACTTCGCGGCGGCTTCCTCCTGGCCGTAGTCCATCTTGTACGTCTTGGGCCATTCGGGCCACGGATTGTCCTTGGCGCGTTCGAGCGGCGGCTTCGGCAAAATCTCCACCTGCACCAGCGACTTGCAACCATGACGCATCGAAGTGCCCACGCAATCCGTGCCGGTATCGCCACCGCCGATGACAACGACATCCTTGCCGGTCGCGTCAATGAAGCTGCCGTTTTTGTGCTGATCCAAAACCGCCTTTGTGTTCGCAGTGAGAAATTCCATCGCGAAATGAATTCCCTTGAGCGCACGGCCTTCAATCGGCAGATCGCGCGGCTTCGTCGCGCCAGTCGCGAGAACCACGGCATCGAACTCGGCGAGCAGTTTCTCCGCCGGGTAATTTCCGCCTACGTCGGTGTTGCAAATGAACTTCACGCCTTCCTTCTCCAGCAATTCCAAACGGCGCAGTACGACTTCTTTCTTATCGAGCTTCATGTTGGGGATGCCATACATGAGCAGACCACCGGGACGGTCGGCGCGCTCGAACACAGTGACGGTGTGACCGGCCTTGTTAAGTTGAGCGGCAGCAGAAAGTCCTGCCGGGCCAGAGCCAACGACAGCAACTGTTTTACCTGTGCGTTTCTTCGGCGCTTCGGGAACAACCCAGCCATTTTCCCAGCCGTGATCAATGATGCTGACCTCGATGTTTTTGATCGTAACGGGTGGATTGTTCATGCCCAACACGCACGAACCTTCGCACGGCGCCGGACAAACGCGACCGGTGAACTCCGGGAAGTTGTTCGTCTTGTGCAGCCGTTCGAGCGCTTCCTTCCACAGCCCGCGATAGACGAGATCGTTCCATTCCGGGATGAGGTTATTAATCGGACAGCCGCTTGCCATACCGCTGACAAGATGGCCCGTGTGGCAGAACGGAATCCCGCAATCCATGCAACGCGCGCCTTGTTTCTTCAGGTCGCCTTCCGGCATGTGCTCGTGAAATTCTTTCCAGTCTGCGACACGCCCCAGCGGCGAGCGGTCTTTCGGCAACTCTCTTGTGAACTCTAAGAATCCTGTTGGCTTTCCCATCGTGTTTTCGGTTTGGGTTCTGAATTGTCTGGCGTGATCAGTGTCCGCCCTTCACGTTTTCGTCGAACGCAGCCATGATTGCTTCGTCACCGCTCAAGCCCTGGCTCTCCATCTTCTTGAGTGATTTCAGCACGCGCGCGTAATCTTGCGGCATCACCTTGACGAACTTCGGCACAAAGTTTTTCCAGTCAGCGAGAATCTTCGCCGCACGTTCGCTCTTCGTGTAAGTCTGGTGACGCTGAATCATTTTCCAGACGGCTTCGATCTCGTCGGCTTCCGTGAGCTTTTCCAAGCCGACCATCTCCATGTTGCAGCGCGAGGCGAAGTCGCCCTTCTCGTCCAAGATGTAGGCGATGCCGCCGCTCATGCCAGCGGCGAAGTTGCGTCCGGTCGGGCCAAGGATCACCACGCGACCACCAGTCATATATTCGCAACCGTGATCTCCGATGGCTTCCACGACGACGTTCACGCCAGAGTTACGCACGCAAAACCGTTCGCCCGCCATGCCACGGATAAAAGACTCGCCGCTTGTCGCGCCATAAAACGCCACGTTGCCGACGATCATATTATCCTCGGCCTTGAACGTCGCGGCCTTCGAGGGATAGACGATAAGCTTTGCGCCGCTCAAACCTTTGCCGAAATAATCATTCGCATCGCCTTCGAGTTCGAGCGTCATGCCGCGCGGACAGAACGCACCGAAACTCTGGCCCGCGCTGCCGTTGAACTTGAGTTGAACGGTGTCCTCCGGCAATCCAGCAGGCCCGTGCTTCTTCGTGATCTCGCTGCCCGTGATGGTGCCGACAACGCGGTTCACATTCCTGATCACCAACTCAGCCTTCACCTTTTCACCGCGCTCAATGGCCGGTTTGCAGATGTCCAAAATCTTTGTGACGTCGAGCGACTTCTCCAATCCGTGATCCTGATCCTGCTGACGGAAACGCCCGACGTCCGCAGCGACATCCGGCTGATGCAGAATCGGTGTGAGGTCAAGCCCCTTGGCCTTCCAATGCTCGATGGCTTTCCACGGCACAAGCTTGTCCGTGCGTCCGACCATGTCCTCGAGTTTTCGGAAACCTAGTTTCGCCATGATCTCGCGCAGTTCCATCGCGATGAAACGCATGAAGTTCACGACGTGATCAGGATTGCCGGTGAAGCGCTCGCGCAGCTTCGGGTCTTGCGTGGCGACTCCGACGGGACAGGTGTTCAGATGGCAGACGCGCATCAAGATGCAACCCAGCACTACGAGCGGCGCCGTCGCGAAACCAAACTCCTCCGCGCCAAGCAACGCAGCAATCGCCACGTCACGACCGGTCTTCAACTGGCCGTCCGTCTCGACATAGATGCGGCTGCGCAGATTGTTCAACACGAGCGTCTGGTGCGTCTCAGCCAAGCCGAGTTCCCACGGCCCGCCCGCGTGTTTGATGGACGAGAGCGGCGAAGCGCCCGTGCCACCATCGTGACCAGAAATCAGAACAACATCCGCGTGCGCCTTCGAGACACCCGCTGCGATTGTGCCGACGCCAACCTCGCTCACCAGTTTCACACTGATGCGCGCGTGACGGTTGGAGTTCTTCAAGTCGTGAATCAACTCCGCCAAATCTTCGATGGAATAAATATCATGGTGCGGCGGCGGTGAAATCAGACCAACGCCTGCCGTCGTGCCACGAGTCTTGGCGATGTCCGGGAAAACTTTCTTGCCGGGCAATTCACCACCTTCGCCGGGCTTCGCACCCTGCGCCATCTTGATCTGAAGTTCTTTCGCATTGACGAGATAATTGCTCGTCACGCCAAAACGTCCACTCGCGACCTGTTTGATCGCGGAATTTTTCGAGTCGCCGTTCGCTTCAAGAACATAGCGCGCCGGGTCCTCGCCACCTTCGCCCGTGTTGCTGCGACCACCGATGCGGTTCATCGCGATGGCAAGTGTCTCGTGCGCTTCCTTCGAGATGGAGCCATAGCTCATCGCGCCGGTCTTGAACCGCTTCACTATGCTCTCAACAGACTCGACTTCTTCGAGCGGAATCCCGGCGTCAGCGAACTTGAAATCAAGCAATCCGCGTAGCGTGCAAAGCGACTTGGCGCGGTCGTTCAGCAGGTCGGCGTATTCGCGATAAACCTTTTCGCTGTTGAGGCGGCAGGCGATCTGGAGTTTGTGAATCGTCTGCGGATTGAACAGATGCTGCTCGCCGTCCGCGCGCCATTGATATTGGCCACCGGCATCGAGTTCGCCATTTACGTCGCGGTCAGGGAACGCGTGCGCGTGGCGCTTCAAGACTTCCTGCGCGATCACGTCGAGGCCGATGCCTTCGATGCGCGACGATGTCCATGTGAAATATTTATCCACGACGACCTTGTTCAGACCGATGGCCTCGAAGATTTGCGCGCCTCGATAACTCTGAACCGTTGAGATACCCATCTTCGCCATCGTCTTCACGACACCCTTGATCGAAGCCTTGATGTATTTCTTGATCGCCGTCTTGTGATCGGTGTTGAGCAACATCTTCTCGGCGATGAGATCGTCAACCGTGTCGAACGCCAGATACGGATTGATGGCGCTGCAACCATAGCTGATGAGCAGCGCAAAATGATGCACCTCGCGTGGTTCGCCTGATTCGAGCACCAGGCCGCAACGGGAGCGTGTCCCTTTGCGAATCAAATGATGGTGTAAACCGGAAACCGCAAGCAACGCCGGGATGGGTGCGAGTTCCGGCGAAACACCGCGGTCAGACAGGATGACGATGGTCGCACCACCGGCAATTGCGCGGTCAGCTTCTGTGAAAAGTTTCTCCAGCGCGATTTCCAATCCATTTACACCTTCCCTGGCTTTGAACAAGATTGGGATGGTCACTGCCTGGAAACCTTTACGGTTCACCTGACGAAGCTTTTCCAATTGTTCATCCGTCAAGAGTGGCTGTTCGAGCTTGATGAGCGCGCAACTTTCCGGCGTTGGTTGCAACAAACCGCCACGCGCGCCTACCATCGTCCCGGTCGAGGTGACGATCTCCTCGCGGATGGGATCAATCGGTGGGTTCGTGACCTGCGCGAAGAGTTGCTTGAAATAATTATAGAGCAGTTGCGGCTTCTGCGAGAGAACGGCGAGCGGCGTGTCCGTGCCCATCGAGCCAAGCGGCTGCACGCCGTCGTTCGCCATCGGACCGACGATGAAACGCAAGTCCTCAAACGTGTAACCAAACGCCTGTTGCCGCTGGAGAATCTTGCGATGCTCCGGTTCGGTTCCCTGCGGCGGCTCGGGCAAATTTTCGAGCAGGACGTGATGTTCGTCCAACCACTTCTGATACGGATGCGCGCTGGAATATTTCTTCTTCAGTTCTTCGTCCGCAACGATGCGACCCTCAACCGTGTCCACCAAAAACATTCTGCCCGGCTGCAAACGGCCTTTGATGGCGATGCGCTCAGGAGGGATGGGCAATACGCCCGCCTCGGAAGCCATGATGACCATGTCGTCCTTCGTCACATAGTAACGTGAGGGACGAAGGCCGTTGCGATCCAGACACGCGCCGATGCGGAAACCATCCGTGAATGCCACCGATGCGGGGCCATCCCACGGTTCCATGAGGCAGGAATGATATTCGTAGAACGCGCGACGCTCGGCGTCCATGCTCTCGTGATTTTCCCACGGCTCGGGAATCATCATCATCATCGCGTGCGGCAACTCGCGGCCCGACAGAGTGAGCAACTCGACGCAATTGTCGAACATCGAAGAATCGCTGCCGTCCGTGTTGATGATCGGTAGTAGCTTCTTGATGTCGCTGCCGAATTTGTCCGAGACGAAATTCATCTGCCCCGCGTTCATCCAGCTCACGTTGCCGCGCAACGTGTTGATCTCACCGTTGTGCGCGATGTAACGATACGGATGCGAGCGATCCCAACTCGGGAAGGTGTTCGTGGAAAAGCGCGAGTGAACCAGCGCCAGCGCCGAAGTCATTTCCGGGTCGCGCAGATCGGCGAAATATTTCTCCACCTGCTCCGGCATCAACATGCCTTTGTACACCGCCGTGCGCGATGAGAGGCTTGAGACATAAAACCATTTTCCGCCGAGCATGAACGGGCTGTAACGGATGCGCTGTTCCGCGACCTTGCGGATCACGTACAGTTTCCGCTCGAACGCCAGATCATCCGTGATGGCCGGATTGCGACCCACGAACACCTGCATCATGAACGGCTCGGCAGCTTGAGCAGTTTTGCCAAGTGAAGAATTGTCCGTCGGGATGTCGCGCCAGCCGATGAGGGTCTGACCTTCGTCTATGATGATTTTCTCCAGCGCTTTCTTGACCCCTTCGCGCTCTGATGCGCCCGGAGGCATGAACAACATCCCCAAACCGTACTGACCGAACGCAGGAAGTTTGAAACCGATCTTCGCCGTCGCCTTGACGAGAAAATCGTGCGGCATCTGCATGAGGATGCCCGCGCCATCGCCTGTGTTCGCTTCGCAACCGCACGCGCCACGATGATCCAGGTTCACGAGAATCTGAAGCGCATCGGAAACGATGGAGTGTGACTTGCGCCCCTTGATGTTGACTACGAAACCGACACCGCACGAGTCGTGCTCAAACGCCGGATCGTAAAGGCCCTGTTTGGGCGGCGGCCCGAGCCGCACAGTTTGGTTCAAACTGCCTTCGTTATTTCTACTGTTCATCGCTTCTTTTGTTGACTCCGAACAATCATTCAGAAAATCCATTTATTTTTTACCGGAACCTTCGGTGGGTGCAATCCTTCTTTTGGTAAATCACGAGAGAACCAGCGCTGATTTCACCAATGAGTTTATCACTTCCAGCTAATCCGCTGTTGACGCTCACCGTGCGGGGCTGAAATGAAACACGTGCGTTGCGTGCGCCTTGGCGTCGAGGTAAAGCCCGTCCAGATTGAGTTCGTTGCCGGATCGAACGTACATTTCCCCGCCAATCAAATCGTTCATTGTCCAGTCATGGCTGGCCAGCTCCTGAATATCCAGTGTGACATAGCACTGGCTTGGATGGGGTGCGAGATTAACCACCACCAGATCAAAGTCCGGCCCTTTCGTCTGCCACTGCACGACAATGAAATTCAATCCAGTCGGGTTATCCGCCCACGCAGCCCTTGGTCTGAGAATGCTCGCCCTGCCCTTGCCCACGCTCGTTGGCTCCAAGGCGAACAGGATTGCTTCATATCCGTCCAACACTTCACGATTTACTTCCTCCACCGGGCGACGTGAGAGTTGAACCGGCACCTTTATTTTCGCGCCGGTGAGCTGACCCTCGTGAAGCATCCTCATTCCCGGCAAAGCCAGGATTGTCAGAGCGGCTGCACAATTCTCGGCAGGAGAAAGTTTTTCCGCCACGCGCGGTTCGTCATGATTTTCAACAAAATGAACCGAGTGCGTTACGTATTCGATTGGCGACTCCAACACACGCCGCTGCGCCCATGAGTGATTCCGCCAGATCAAGTCATCGTAGAGCGACTTGTCATACGTGAAATCAAAGCCGAGGGACTGAAGGTGGCCCTCCAATCCCCAATAAACCTCCGCCATGAACAAAAATCCCGGATTCGCCCTTTTCACGGCAGGAATCGCATCCGTCCAAAATTCACCCTCTGGCGCATCGGGTACCGTCGGTAGATGCGACCAGGTACGCGCTATGACGTCGTTCAACAGCAGCATCGCCATGTCGCAACGTACGCCATCGCAACGGCTCGCAACGGACAGCAGCAATGATTTCATCGCGTCTCGTGTTGCGGCTCGCCGGTAATCCAGTTGAGCGACATCTGACCAGGGCGGGAAATACGGATCCTTGGCATTCGCTATCCATTTTGTTCCAGAAGAAGTCTGTTGCGCAAATGTGCCCTCGATCCTCGTCGCGCTTTGCACAAACAACTCCGGTCGTTGCGCCACCCAGGGATGATCGAAGCCCACGTGATTCGGCACGAAGTCCAGGACAAGCTTCATCCCCAGACCGTTTAGTCGCGCGCGAAAATGTTTCAAACCGGCATCGCCACCCATTGCCTGCGGCACGGAGTAATCTGCAATCGAGTAAGGCGAACCACCTACATCTTTCTCACTCCAGCCAGGAATCATCCAGTCGTAGGCGCTGCGAAGATTCGGTTCGTCAATCGCTTGTTGCCGCGCGCGCGCGCCCGTTGCCCAGACGCCCATGAGCCAGATGTGCGTGAAACCGAGTCGTTGCCATTGCTCGAATTCCGAGTCCGGCACGTTGGCGAACGTCACGGCACGACCAGTCTGATCCGATAGTGAGCGCAACCAACAGCGTGAATTGATTTGGTAAAGAAGCGGGTGTTCCATTTATTCCCGGGCGGACATTAGGCAAGAAACGCGCGCTTCGCAATTCCAAAACCTTCACGATGACCATCGGACTGAAAGTTTTCCGCAAGAACCAGCGTCTTGGAACACGCGGACGCGGTCGTCCGCACTCCCGCTCACTTCGGCAAGAACTCCACCTCCAGCCCGGACTGGCTGAACAGATTCTTCAACTGCGATTGAGCCCGTTCCTCGGCGTCCTTGAGAATTCCGGCCGTTCGCGCCGCACGTCGGATGTCATCCACTGCGATCTGCCGGGCGTTTTGTTCGAGGTCCTTGTCAAACGTGCGCAACAGGCCGGTTGTCCGCTCCACCACGCGCGTCTGGCGATCATCGAGATAGGCATCTGTGATTTGAGGATTCGGCAGGCGGATCACAACCTTCTTCTCCAATATCTGCAGGTCTTCGGGTTTGAGTTGATCAAAGTTCACACCAGCCTTGACGATGCCGTTCGCGACGAGTAACACGCGATTATCTCCAAACCATTTTGCGTCCTCCATGATAACGACCTTTTCCATCACGTATTTCACCGTGACGAGTTGCGAGAGTGTTTGAACCTGTCTCAACACGGTTGCAGATGGCAGCGCGCGCGGACCTGGACCACCAGAGATGAATCGCGGCACAACCACACCAAGCCAGATGCCTCCGAGGAACATGGCCACCAGCCCGAGCATCACCAGGAAGATGTGTGACTTTTTCATTAACGAATTAAGCTGTGCATTACGCGGGGGCGTCAAGCGCGAAGCCTCCACCATTTACTACATTGCGAATAATTCCAATCCGGAAAAGAGTTCCAACATCCCTGCAAAATGTGCGCAATTCCCCTGCCCTGTCACCAATCCAAACCCCTCGCCATAAGCGCGCCCATTTGCCACACACGCATCCGTCCGACTCTCTGCCATCTGTTTTTCCACCGCGCGCAACACGTCCGCGCGTTCGCCGTCAACTTCGTATTTCCAACCGACGAGCCTGGCCTTGGGATACCAGCCACGCAGTTCCGAGATGACTTTCGGCGTCGGCACAAGCTCGGCGAGCAACGTGCCGGCACGCGTGGAAATCTTTCCTGACTTGATCTCGCTCAATTCGCCATCAGGCGAGCGCACCCAGATTTTCCCGAACTTGAAATCACTCACCGCCGCCGCATGAAACACAACGTCCACCGGCCCGCTACTTGGTGCCCGCAACCGATCCCGCAAATTATCCGTGGTGCTGAACTGCTCGATACGTTGCGCGCGGCGCTCACCACAATACGTCGCCTGCTCGCCGATGAGTAACGTCACATGATGTCCGCGAGCCACGAGGAAATTGCCTAACTCAGTGCCGAGCTTGCCGGTTGAAAAGTTGGTGAGCCGACGGACATTGTCCATCGTTTCGTACGTCGGCCCGGCTGTGATGATGCAATTCATTTCGTTGTCGGCCATTCAATGCCGTAGAGCTTTGCAAAGCGCCACCGATGCAGCGCACCGTCCAGATAATCGTAATGACTCGGAACAATCCAGCGCGGATTAAGTCGTCGAATCTTCTCGATGCTTGCAGGAAAAAGTTCCGGCTCACTGTTCAGAATTGCTGGCGGCTTGTGGACATTGAAGAAATAGCTCGCGAACATGTCGCCGCTGAACAGCAGACCGTGCTTTTCGCTGTAGTACCCGCAATGGCCCAGCGTGTGGCCGGGAAGATGAACCACCCGCAGGCCGCCCCAGAACGGGAGTTCCTGCCCGTCGGCGATGAACTCATCAATGGTCACGGCGCGGTAGCGAAAGAGAAACCGGCCAGCAGCTTCGAGTCGCCCGCACCAGCGAGTGACACCTGTGTAAGGATAGTTTCCGGCAACGTGTCGTGTTTCTTCCGCGTGCGCGAAAACTTTTGCACCGCTCCAGTCCTTCATCCAGGCGAGCCTGCCTGCGTGATCCAGATGGCCGTGCGTGAGGAGAATCGTTTTGATCGAACTTGGATTGAGTCCAAGTTTGCGAATCAGCCGGCGTATGAGGAATGGTTCGCCCACCATCCCGGCATCAATCATCACGCTGTCGTCGCCGTTTTCAAGCAGATGGCAGCAGCCCATCACACCACGAACTGAATGCAGCTTGGCGGGAATGTTTCGCACGCGGCTGCCTTCGTGAGTTTACTTCAACGCCGCCCAGACGCGGTGGACATCGTCATGTTCGTCCAATTCGTGCAGGAATTCTCCAGCCTCGGCTTTCTGCGCCTCGGTGAGTTCAGGAAATTGTTTCGGTACGTAACCGAGTTCGCTCGTCACAACCGTCCAGCCGTTCGATGAAAGCCATTTGGCAACGGCGTGAACCGCCGTGCGCTCACAAATAAACCGCGCGCCTGATACTTCCGGTGGAATATCATCGTTCTGATCGCTGGTGAGAGGTTCAACTTCATTGGCGCCAGCCTCGATGGCCGCCGCCTCGCGGTCCGCGTTCGCATCTGGATGATGCGCCTCCACAAGTCCGACGTGATCGAACAGAAACTTGTTGCTGCCCGCAGTGCCGAGTTGGCCTTTCTTGAACAAGACACGAACTTCCGGAGCTGTGCGGTTCACGTTGTCGGTATAAACTTCGATGATCACCGGCACGTTGTGCGGCGCCTTGCCCTCGAAAACGACGTGCTCCATGATGAGTTTTTCGTCACCGATGCCCGCACCTTTGTTGATCGCGCGTTGAATTGCATCCTTGGTGACACTTTCCTTTTTGGCCTTCTCCACGGCTGTGAACAGCCGTGCGTTCATGGCTGGATCGGCCCCGCCCATCTTGGCGGCAACGGAAATTTCGCGGACTAGCTTTCCGGTGGCACGCCCCTTCTTCAGGCCGGCCACCAGACGTTTTGCATGCAACCATTGTCTTCCCATCCCGTGAGACTAACGATTCGGAGATGCGGCGACAAGTCGCGGTTGATGCACGGGAGAATCGCGACCAACTGATTCGAACACCGAAGCCCGCAACCATTTCACGTCGCCATCTTCGTTTCGTCTTTGGGTCTGCCGCGAAAGATCACATCCACCACGTTTCGGATGAATTGCTCATCCGCCACACCGTCGGTCGCCTCTGCGGGAAAGGCCACCTTCGCATGAAAATGAGAGGCCAGTTCGGAAAACAATTCAACACGCGCCACCGGATCAAACTCATCCCGCCGCACCAGGGCCGCCAGCGCCACCGATGCCTCGGAGGAGCTGACCTGCTGGCGCAATCGCGCCGCCAGATGCGGATGTTGCCGAAGCGAATTGAATTTGCCCGCGAGAAGCTGATCCAAGTCCGGCTCGGAAATCTTTGGCACACGGACAACGATGGTGTTCGCTGCAATATCCCCGAGCCGCTGGCATTTCGGACTGAACCAGCACACAAGCCCGCCAACAAAATAGAACGCGGGTAGTGAATCCACGAAACGAAGCAGGTTGCGCGTCACAATTTGATTGAACTGAAGCCGCAGCCCTTCCACGTCCACGACGCGCAGTCGAAACGCCTTCTTGCCGATGGTCTGACCGCGCATGGCCCATTCGCACACGATTCCGTAACCAACGCCGATGACGAAGAAACCGATCATATACAAACCCTGCGCAAAATCAGGGTTGAGGACCGCCAGCAGACCAATCAACAGGTTGACGATCATGTTGATGACCACGATACAGCAGAGATCAACCAACCACGCCAGAAATCTCGACACCGGTCCGGCGAGCAATTGCGCGAACACAATTCCCTCCGGCGTGCGAATGAGTAGCGTCGAGGTCTTCATGTAAATCAGTTCGGGGTTTCGCGTTCCAAGTGCCGGGTTGTTTGCGCCTCCAGATTACCCTTATCCATCCCGGAACTTGGAACTTGGAACTTGGAACCTTTCTTTCCCGATTTGGAGAGAAACAAGACGAGCAGGATCAATTCGCAAACGCCGAAACCGATCTTGAGTTCATACGGCAGAATCGGTTCGTGATACTGGGAGAAAAACGCCTCCACCAATCCCGCCCATACCAGCATGATCGCCACGCCAAAGATCAGCGTCATCAAATCACCGGAAACCTTTCGCAGCCGCGCGCCAAACGGAATGCGCGTTCCCCAGCCAATCATCGCCAGCGCCAGCACGAGGCCGGCCTGCCCCGCAATCAAGATCGCCGGAATTTCAATCACCCCGTGCGGCAGCAGCCAGCCGAGCAGAAACTTGGTTTGACCTGCGTGAATGTAATCCACGCTGATCGCGCCAAGAATGATGCCGTTGTAAAAAAGCATGATCGCCGTGCCCACACCCCACGTAATGCCGAGTCCGAGCGTAAAGACAGACACCTGTGTGTTGTGCGTCATCAAAAATGCGGAGAAGCCTGTCTTTGCGCCCCTCAGTTCGTCACGCGCTACTGCTTCCTCCTTGGCCACACGCTTTGCAGGGTCGCCCTGCAAATGCTCGAACGGTAGCAGGACGGATTTTGATCCCGGATCATACGCGATTGCGAATCCGCCGAACAAACAACCGATGAGGGTGATGGTGACAGAAAGATAAAACTGCCGGGCGTGTTTGCGGAACGTCTGCGGGAATGTTTGAAAGAACCAGGTCAACGGCTGAATGCGCGCGCGCTTCTCGCGTGTCTCGTGAATCTCACCATAGGCGCGGGCCACCAGATTTTCGAGATAGCGCCTCGTCTCCGGTTCAGCGGAAAATGTCGCGATGCGTGCAAGGTCGGCGGCAGTGCGCTCGTAAAGCCGATGAAACCGCTGCAACTCGTCAAGAGTCATCCGGTCGCGATGCTTGTCCTCAAGCCGATCAAGCCAACGTTCCAGCTCCGTCCATGTAGGACGACCCGCTGCCGCGAATTTCTGGAGATCTATTATCATTGTTCCGGGTTCCAAGTTCCGGGTTCCGAGTTGAGGCCACAGCCATGATGCACGCAAGTTCCCAACCCGGAACTCGGAACTTGGAACTTGGAACATTTCACAGCAACTGCCTCCGTTTCACGCCGAGATATTGCGATACGAGTTCGGCACAGAGCCGCTCGTTCTTGAGAATCGAAAGATTCACGCCACGACGACGCAGCACCTTGTCCAGCTCCTGTAACTGGTGCCATTGAAGATGACCGCCGAGATGCTGGTAGAGATCGTCCATCACGGAAACATCCGGATTCGCAAACACCGGCACTGCGCCGGGCGGTTGCAGCATGTTCACGAGCACGAGATGCTGGTTGCGGATCAAATCCATGTTCCGCACAAAACTTTCTGACAACGCAGGATCATCCAGTGCCGTGAGAAAAATCAACAAGGCACGCCGACGCAGCCGTGTCCGGATGAACGTGCAAACCTCATCATAATCCGGCGAAACAATTTTTGGCTGCAAGGTGTACAGCGCATCGCGACACACGCTGTAATGCGCCTTGCCGCTGCTCGCCCGGATAAACCCGCCAATCTTGTCCGAGAATGTCAGCAGGCCAAAGTGATCGCCTTGTTGTTCGGCTGCCAGACCCAGGACAAGCGCGGCGGTGATAAAACGTTCCAGCGTGGAGTCAGTAGTCAGCAGATCGTAGTCAGTAACTGCGCGTCCGTTCGCCGGTGCTACTGACGACAGACCCCTGACTGCTGACTTTCCCACTGACTTTTCTGGTCTCCTCGCACTCAACCGCGATGCGTCCACGATGACATAAACCTCCTGCGTTCGTTCGATCTGAAACACTTTCGTGATTGGTCTGCCTCGCCTCGCCGTGGCCTTCCAGTGAACTTCATCAAAACCGTCGCCGGGGACGTACTCGCGAAGCTTTTCAAAGTCGCGCCCCTTTCCCACCTGTCGCTGTGCGTGAACGCCGAATGAGCCGCGATTCAAAAACAGCGCGGCCAGACTGTTTCGTTCCGTGAGAAGATTAGGATACGCGCGCAACTCACACTTTGCGCCAATGCGCTTGCGGCGTGCCCAGAATCCCATCGGAGAAATACCTTCCAGATGCACGGCATCGAGAAGAAACTTTCCACGCTGCCTCGGCACGCAACTCCAGGTCAGGCGCGAGTATTCACTGCCTTCGGGCAACGCCACGGTGACGTCTTCAACACCGGATTCGATCTCGGCCGGCATTGCCAGACCAACACGGATCGTTCGCGCCGTTTGTTTAACGTTCTGGATTCGCACTTCAACCTTCGCCGTGCGATCCCGGGACATGCGAACAACGGAAGGCAGTGTTGCCTCCACTCCTGCCAGTGAACGAAAAGCCAGAAACGCATCCACCACCGCAGCCACGAACAAACAGCCCATGATGGCCAACGCAACCATTGCCGCAGTCGTCTCCACCGCCAGCAGGACTGCAAACGGCAGCACGATCAGCGAGACCCAGACCAACAATCTGTTGCGAGGGACGATCATCTTGGCACCGCAATTTGTTCCAGAATTTGTTGAATCACCTCTGCCACGCTGAGTCCTTCAATCTCAAACTCAGGACGCAGGATGATGCGATGCTCCAGCACCGGTACGGCCATTGACTTGATGTCGTCTGGCGTGACGAAGTCACGACCGGACATCGCGGCGTAGGCGCGCGATGCCATCATCAGCGATTGCGTCGCGCGCGGGCCCGCGCCAACGAGAATACTTTCGTGTTGTCGGGTAGCGCGGACAATGTCCACCAGATACGCGACAAGTTCCTCGCGCATCACCACGGCGCCAATCTGTTCGCGTAACGCCACCAGATCGTCGGCCTTGATGACAGCTTGTATCGCACCGGACGCGAGCATGGCTTCGGGCGATTCCTTCGTCATCGTGCGCGTCGCAAGAGTCAGTTCTTCGTCGCGCCCCGGCGCGCGCATGGTGATCTTCAGCATGAAGCGATCTTTCTGCGCCTCGGGCAATGGATACGTGCCCTCGTACTCAATCGGGTTCTGCGTGGCGAACACCGTGAAGTTCGGCGATAGCGTGTGTGTCTCGCGGTCAATAGTCACCAACCGCTCCTGCATGGCCTGCAACAACGCCGATTGTGTCTTGGCAGGTGCGCGGTTGATTTCGTCGGCGAGAAGGAACGAAGTGAACACCGGTCCTTTGACGACTGAAAATTCATTTCGTTGCAGATTGAAAACGCTCGTGCCGGTGATGTCCGCAGGCATGAGATCGGGCGTGAACTGAATCCGTGCGAAATCGCAGCCGAGCACATGCGCGAGTGTGCGCACGAGCAATGTCTTGGCAACGCCGGGCACGCCCTCGATGAGCGCGTGGTTGCCGGTGAAGATGCAGATGAGCGCCTTCTCTATTACGTCGTGCTGGCCGATGATGACCTTGGCGGTTTCGTGCCGCGCGGCGGCGAGAACTTCTTTGAGTCGTTCGTTGTTCATGATTTTGGTATCGGGTGCGAGGTGTCAGGTGTCAAGTTTGCTGCGGGAGCGCGACGCGCTTTCAGGGCACGAGCGATGTTTTGATAAGCGAGAATTGGATTTCGTCGGTGAGGTGTCTTGTCGAGTTCGGTTTGCATTGCAGCCTGGGCTTGTTCAACACCAGTGATTGTATAATCCGTTCGCCTCCGCAGCGACTTCGTCCATTCATCGAAGCAAATCTGGAGAATGTCCTTCGCGGGAATGTTGCGGCGAAGCAGGTTCACAAAGCCAACTGAAGAATCCTTTCCTGCCACAAAGTTTTCCCGCGCCGCAGTCGCAGGCATCGGCACGAAGCTCATCGAGTTCTTCCAGATGAACAGCCCGGCCAGCAGGATGAACCCGAACATCACGCCATGCAGCCGATACTTTCGCATCAACGCCGTGACGCCGGATGATTCAACGATGCCGAAATGCGATTCATCAAACACCACTGCCTGACCCGCACCAATCAACCACGCGAGCAGATCGGCGTGACGATCGCGTTGCATCGCTTCGTTGCTCACGAAAAACGAATCACCTGCGAGGATGATCGTCCCGTTTCCATACTGTTTTTCGGCGAACACCGCATTTGTGCCGCGCGCGTAAATCGTCGTCCAAGTTTGATCGAGGTTTTTCAGGATTGTGCCGCTATGCCATTCCAACGTCTCGGGCAAAAGCAGCTTCGCGCGGCGTTTTACGAGCACGGGCTTTGGAACATGATTATCATCGAGCACAAGCGCGTCGTAGCCCATGCCGAATCCCCAACGCGCACGGACGTCCACGAGGTTCTCCTGATCGCCCTTAAGAATTCGTCTCGGTGGCGACGCCTTCGCGATCGGCATATTCGTCTTTGAACCCGTCGTGCTGTTCGTTCCGGTCACAGGCGTTGGAATCGGCGTCACGGTTGTGTTCCAAACATTCCAGGTGCTGTTCACAGGTTCGAGTGTGACCACCAGTCTGCCGCCGCGCACGGCGAACGCCTCGATCTCCTTCACCAGTTCAAGCGGCATCCATTCCCAATCGCGGACGTTGCCAGCCAGATGCAAATACGTCGTTCGCGGCGATTCAGGCAGCTTGTTCTCTCCGGAAAAATCCCGGCGCACGGTCAGACTCGGCGCACGCCCAAGACTCTCGTAAAGCGCCATCGTCCCAAGCGGATCAGCACGCAGCGACGAGTAGGCTGGATAAACATCGCCCTCCTCGAATCGTAGCTGGAACAGGCGCACCAGCCCGAAGCAAAATGCGAACACGCAAAATGCCCCAAACAAAACTGGAACGAGCCGTTTCATGCGCAGGAATCCTTCGTGGAAGTGGAAGATTCAATTCCAGGATGACCAGACGAACCTGAACGGGAGAAACGCAGAGACGCAGAGTCCACAGAGAATCGCAAAGAAGGACTGGTCGCGGTCAACACACCGTTGGATAATCGCATCCCAAACAGAAATTCTCTGCGTCTCTCCGCGTTCTCTGCGTCTTTGCGTTTGTTCCGCCCTATTTCAACCACGCGGATTCGGCTTGGAGACCTTTTGGTTTTCATGCGCCGACCTTGATCCTTTCCACGTTGGCAGCAAATTCCCCGACTGTTTCGCGGTTGACCTCGTGCCTCCCATACCAGATGCGGTCAAACACCGACACGTTCGAGCCGAACACAGAAAGCAGTTCACGCAACGCATGACCTCGCCGGGACAATTCGCGCTCGTAATCACGGTTCGATTTGAACTTGGCCAGCGTGACGAGTTCGCGCGAGGCAAGATGCGCGAGGCTTGCGAGGTAATACGCCCGTAGCGCGAGCCTGTATTCGCCGCGCTCAAGAAGTTCGCGCGCAAGTCGCGACCAACCGTCCTCGGGCAATTGATCCGCTCCCACGCTTTCGTCTGCAATGTCCACCGGCGTGACCATGGGCGCAGCGGCAACGACCGATGGTGCGCGATTGCGTTTGCGCCATGTGCGAAAGAGAAAGACTACAAGCATTGCGACCATCATCGCGATCAGCACATAAAGAATCGTGTAAAGGGTCATCTTCCAATCAATGCCTGGCTCGTCAGAACCCGACATGCGCCTCATGCCGCCGAACAACCGGTCCAGAATTCTGCCGATCCATTCCAGCGATGATTTGATGACCTTCTTCAGCATCTCAAAAATTCCCTCGATGAACTTCGACAGCTTCCCCTGCTCTGCCAGTTTCTCCTCGGCGACGGTTTCACGCGGCATCCGCCAGATGTATTTGCGCTGACCAATGACATCGCTGATGGCGCGATCCAGTTCACCAGGGGGAATTGTTTGGGCTTCAACCTTCGGTGTCATTTCAGATGAACCAGTAGTTGGCTCTGCAGCTTGAGCCGAGCATAGGCCAACGCACAGCAACAGCACCGCCGCCCGCGAAAGAATCTCCCGCGACGGCGAAGCGTATTGCTTCAGTTCAGCTTTCAAATCGTTTCCGGTTGCGAGCGACTCGCCATAAAAACAGCGCAACACGTAAATTACTTTCAGAATCGGATCCACGCTCAGGTAAGTCAGACAAAACACCGCGGCAATGAACGTCGTGTTCAACATCGCCATTGGACTTTGCGCAAACACCGAGTCCACACCGAACAGAATGTGGATCAGTTTCGGGAGCATCATCAGCACGATGACCCAGTTGAACAGGACGAAGAACGTGAAGATGAACATGATCGCCTTGAGCGCGTGGTTCACAGCCGCCCACAATGCCGCCTGACGCACTGCGCGGCGGAACAATTCGCCGAAATTCAGGCGCGCGTCGTTCGTCATTACGTTTGTGCTTTGGAAAAACGCATACACCCACGCGAACGGTATGGTGATGACAGCGGACACTGGAAGTAGAATGAGGCCCGGTGGTTGAAACGCGAGTTGCGTTGCAAGAATCCGCAGGCAGGCGCGAGCGGTCAACGGCGGAGGTGTTTCGCCCGAAACCACACCGCGCATTCTCCGGGCAAACAAAGCCTGCCAGAATTTCATCCACAAAAATAACGCCGCCATGCCGAGAGATGCCTCGACGACGTGTTGTTTGGCAAACGGATTGCGGCTCATGTCCGCCCAGAAAAAAAGCAGGCCGATTACAAACGGCAGCGGGCCGATGAAGTAGAGAGCAGTCACGCCCAACGGCGCAGTGCGCAGACGATGCGTGGCTTCCTCGATCCACTCGACCGCGCCCATGTCGTGCTGCTTGCGGCGGTTTCGTTTCATCGGACAAACGGAAGGGAGTTGAACAACAAAGGAACGAAGGCACAAAGGGGTAGATGGAGATCAAGGAGCGCGGACCGCCGAGTCCGCGCGTTTCGATGACGCGGTTTGGAACTCGCGGACTCAGCGGTCCACGCTCCGGGCCCAGCAATGCAGAAAACTCTGCAGGCCTGGAACATTCCCGCGCTCCCAACACGCCCAGGCTGCTGCGCCCGCGGGCGGGCGCACTCCGAACGCATACTTCTCAAACACGCCCTCAGTCTTCGTTGCTTTGTTCCTTCGTTGTTCATCTGGATCAGCGCTCCAGCCAGTTGACCTTCCACAGCGAGCCTTCGTGGAACTTGCTCGGCATGGAAGCGAGGGTTTCACCGATGAAATAAAAGAAGAACCACAGCAACACACCGCAGGCAAAACATTGTGCAAGCTGAAGCAAACGCGCCACGACTGGGCGCTGGAGCAACGGTGCGCGAGCCAGTTTCTTGAGACATGCGGCGCACATCACGCGGTCGTCGTGCTCGGTCACACACTCACGGCAATAAAACCGGGAGCAACCCGGACACCGCGCCACAGCCTCACGTGTGGCATGATTGAAACAGGTTTGATGTAGCAGGCGCGTCATGAGAAGTCAGGTTGAACAGCGGACGCCGCAGGCGGATTTGAAACTGTCGCGGGATTTGGAGACTGTGCTTCGCCGGCGGAGACTTGTAATGATTGAATCAACGGCGTTAGTGTTTCGATGAGGAACTCCGCACGTCGCCATCGGTCAATGTTGGCAAGCTTCTGTGTCTGGACCGCAGTGCGCAGGTGAACCGAGCACATTGGACCGCGAAGCGTGTTGGACAGTATAAAGATTCCGATCAAAACCAATATCCCTCCGACAAGCGATGCTCCTGCATATTCACCGTCACTCAGGAGCGCCAGCGCACCCAATGCGGGAAGAATTGCGATCACTCCCGCCACGATGTTTCCCCACATGCGATTCCGATTCCGCTGCACGATCACCGCCTGGAGGTCGCGAAAATAAAACCGACGGTAACGCTCGTTGTAGTTTGTCACCTCGACCACCAGCAGATGATCCACGCCCAGCCAGTAGCTTACTCTGCCGAGATAACCGCGCCCGCCAAGCTTTTTCAACCGCGTGAAATTGGGATCCTTTTTCAGCATCATCGTGTGCTCCTAATATCTGCGCGACCCAAACAGCATGAACCACCAGAATGCACAACCTCCAATGAATTCAATAAGCGCCAGAACTCCGCAAACAATCAGGGACAATCGCGTGTTATGCACCAGGCTGGGCGGCGATTTCCATTTCCAAACCACCAGCACCAACGCAGCCAATGACGTCAGCGGCAGCAAAAATCCACAACTGATCAGAGGCAGCACAAGCAGCGTGGAGATGACCTGATCCCACCTGAAACGCCCGCGTTCGAGCGATTGAACCTTGCCTTTCTTTGCACCCGTTTCGAGGCATTGCGGGCAGAGATGACGACCATTCACCTCCAGGTCGCACACGGCACAGAGGAAACGCCCGCATTCATCGCACGGAACCTGCGCGCGCTTCTTGGCATGATAAAAACACGTCGCCTCGCCCTCCATCATTACGGCCTCCGCGGTAGCTCCCTTTACAACAGGACGACTGAACGCAGGAAAAACCACCACGCGCGTCTGGCGTTCGCACGCCGGACATCGCTCCACTGCCGGAAGCATCTCCGGCAGATCTGACAGCGACTTGCCGCAGTTCGGACAATTCAAAACGTTGTTTGACGCCGTGGACATCGCGCACGCTCAAACCGCCGATTGCATGTCGCCGAATAGTTTTTCGTAGGCGTAGGCAAGGATGCCGACGCACACCGGCCCGGCAACGATCAATCCCACTCCACACGCCAAAAGTCCCAACATGCTTATCAACCCCGTTACGATCCCGATCCACAGGGTCATCCACCAATGCTTCCGCACCACCGTGCGGCTCAACGCCATTGCGGGCCAGAATTGCATGTTCTTGTCGGCAATAAGGAACAAGGTGAACAGCCAGCAATATTGAAAATAGATCATCACGCAAAACGCTGGAATCAACAGACCGATTCCGACCATCATCACCGGACCAAACGCCCCTGCCC
>JABFSR010000199.1 GCA_013140495.1 Verrucomicrobiota bacterium | reverse complement strand
GAAGTGAAAGACATGCACGAATGGCTCGTTCAAATAAAAGTCCGGAGTCCAAAGGCCGGAGTCCAAAGTCTTGGACACGAAATCGTCACTTATCACGAATCCTGTCATCTGACGCATGGGCAGAAGGTTGTTTCGCAACCGCGTCAATTGTTGCAGGCGATTCCCGGGTTGAAGCTCGTCGGGTTGCCAGAAGCCAGTTGGTGTTGCGGCAGCGCGGGCATTTACAATCTGACCCAGCCTGAGATGGCGAATGATCTCCTCGCGCGCAAAATCAAACACATCAGGTCCACAGGCGCAACGACTGTGGCCACGGGCAATCCAGGCTGTCTGCTGCAACTCATCAGCGGCGCCGCAAAGGAGGGCTTGCAGATGCGCGTGGTACATCCGATAACACTCCTTGCGGAGGCATATCGGGTGGAGTAATGAATTTGAACTTGGTTCAAACACAAAATGAAATGGCTTAACGCACTTTTCACAATGGTCGTGGTTTCCACTTTAGCTTGCTCTTGTAGAAGAGATGGCGACAACAGCACTTCTGCAACTTTTAAGCTAATTCCTCCCGAGAATCAGAATGCCACTGTAGAGTTAATTGCGTTCAAGGAATCGAAGTCGCTTGATCTACAATTTTCAAAAGTAGTTGCGAAGAACAAGCTCACATCTGATCGAATCAAGAACCAAATGGGGGAACAACAAGCTAGAAAATTCCTTGCTGAACTTGAAGACTATGTGCCTTCACCATTTTCGCTTGATTCCTGGTACTCGGTAATCCCTTCAAGGATCTTCCTGCCAGATACGAACGAGGTTTGGTTGGTCTTCTGTCGATACGTCCCTGCAAAGGCTGACATGGTCATCAGAATTAAATCACCCCAGGCTCTGACAGGTGAAGAATTCCTGATATTGTTGAAAGGTACTTTAATCAATATTCACACGAATTGGTCCACCTACTCAAAGCAGATTGCAGTCTCAGACTCAGAAATGTTTGACGCGAATGGTGAAATATCTTCACCAAAAATAAAGAGCTTGATTCACGGTGCCGAGTTTTTAAGGCAGAGGTGAACTATTGTTTATTGGGTAGTATTCAGATACATAGCCATCTGCCACCGAGCAACTAGAACTCGCAAACGCGCGTTCGATTTTCCATGCTGTTCCCATGCGCACGAAACAACAGATCATCGAACAACTCCTCGATCCGGGCGTCATTGCCGTAGTGCGCGCCAAACGCGCCGACCAGGTTGTGCCGTTGGCGGAAGCGCTCGTCGCGGGCGGCGTCATTGCAGTGGAGATCACGATGACCACGCCCAACGCCATCGCCGCGATCCGGGAAGTGAGCGCGAAGCTTGGTGGCCGCGCGCTCATCGGAGTGGGCACGGTACTGGACGAGGCGACGTGCCGCGCGGCGCTGGAAGCGGGCGCACAGTTCGTGGTAAGTCCCATCTCGCGGCGCGAACTTGTGCCCATTGCGCAAAAGGCCGGCAAGCCGATCATGCTTGGCGCCTACACACCCACGGAAGCCCAACTCGCACATGAAGCCGGGGCGGACTTCATCAAGATATTCCCGGCGGACAGTCTCGGGCCGAATTACATCAAGGCTCTTCGCGCTCCCCTGCCTCACTTGAGAATCGTGCCGACGGGCGGAGTGGATTTGAAAACCATCGGAGACTTTTTCAAGGCCGGCAGTGTGGCCGTCGGTGCGGGTTCATCGCTCATCTCCAAGAATGTTTTGGAAAAGGATGACTGGGCTACGTTGACAAGAGTTGCGTCAGAATTTGCAAAAACCGCCCGGTCTGCGCGTGGAACATGATTTTGCAACCAGCGGGGAAATCTGCGGTGAATTTCGCGTTTGAATTTCGGACGCTGATTTCATAAACCGGGCGCGATGAGTTCACCGAAGCATCGTGTCCGCCGTGCCACGCTGGAAGACCTGCCGGCACTCAAATCACTTTGGGAGGCGATGCGCTTCCCCACCATCGAGCTTGAGAAGCAGCTCACGGATTTCCAGGTGGTGGTGGATGAAGCGGAACAGGTTTGTGGCTGCGTGGCTTTCCAAATGCGGGGCAAGCACGCCTGCATACACGGCGAGACCTACTCTGATTTCGGAATTGCCGAAACATCGCGCGTCATGTTCTGGACGCGCTTCCAATCCCTCGCCACCAATCACGGCCTCGTCTGCCTCTGGACGCGCGAAGATTCCCCGTTCTGGTCGCACAACGGCTTCCTTCCCGCAGAGCCTGCCGCGCTTGAAAAACTTCCTGCACCGTGGGATCGCACCGCACCGGGCTGGCTGATGCTCAAGCTGCGGGATGAAGCGGCGGTTGCATCGCTGGAAAAGGAGTTTGCGATGTTTGTTGAGTCTGAGAAGGGACGCCGCGAACAATCCATCGGTCAGCTCCAGATGATCAAGACGGTCGTTGTGGTTCTGGCGATGATCGGTTGTGCCGCCTTGCTTGGCTGGGGGATTTACATCTTCCTGCACCGCGCCCAGGCCGGATCACCGCTGCTCTGATGAAGGTGTGAATTCGTCCGCGTGGTAACTGCTCCGCACCATGGGACCGCTGGCGACATGAACAAAGCCCATCGCCTGGCCGCGCTCCTGATACTCGGCAAACTTCGCAGGAGTCACAAACTCAACCACCGGCAAATGCTTAAGAGTCGGCTGCAAGTATTGGCCGAGCGTAAGGATGTCACAGTCCACCGCGCGCAAATCTGCCATCGCCTGTAACACTTCCGGCTCTGTTTCGCCCAGGCCGAGCATCATTCCCGACTTGGTATGAATGGAGTTTCCGCAATGCGCCTTGACCTTGGCCAGCACTGCGAGTGAGCGGTCGTAAGTCGCGCGATGCCGCACCGACGGCGTGAGGCGACGGACTGTCTCAAGGTTGTGGTTGAAGATTTCAGGATTTGCGCCGATCACGGTTTCAATCGCAACGTCGCTCTCGTTGAAATCCGGCACCAGCACCTCGATTACGATGCAAGGATTCAGTTTGCGAACGGCCTCAATCGTTTGCCGGAAATGATCCGCACCACCGTCCTTCAAGTCGTCGCGAGCCACGGCAGTGATGACAACGTGATTGAGTTTCATGCGGCGCGTGGCCTCGGCAACGCGCGACGGCTCGTCTGCTTCCAGAGCGAGAGGCTTGGCGGTGCTCACTGCACAGAATCCACATGCCCGCGTGCAACGGTCACCGGCGATCATAAACGTCGCAGTACCTTTGCTCCAACATTCCCAGTGATTCGGACACCTGGCGCTTTCACAAACGGTGTGCAGCTTGAGTTCATCCAGCAGCGAGCGGGTGCGGGAAAAGGTATCCGCAGTGGGAAGCTTGATGCGCAACCATTCCGGAAGACGCGGACGAACTGTCGGTTCGGCAGTGATCATGTTGATTTCAATTTCTCCCAAAACTTCGCCAGTTCATCAGGCCCGAAGTCTGCCAGAACTTCTCCGTCCACATCAATCACCGGTGCATAAGTCTGGCCGGAAAGTTCCACCATCTCGTCGTAAGCTTCCTGATCCGCGATGACATCAAGCGATTCATACTGGATGCCACGCTCGTCCAGCCAGCCCATCGCGCGATGACACCAAGGGCAGTAGGGTTTGATGAAGAGACGGATATTCACTGAGAACTTCAGGCAATGCTTTTGCCCTTCAAAGCCTGGTCACCCGCCAATCTGGGCCTTGTAGGCGTCCGGCGAAAGCATCGCATCTGCTTCACCAGCATTGCTCAACTTGATCTTGTAAAACCAGCCACCAGCAAACGGCTCGCGGTTCACCAGCGCAGGATCATCTGTTGCGGCTTTGTTGATCTCGGTGATTTCACCGGTCACGGGAGAGTAGATGTCGCTGGCGGTCTTGACGGACTCGACCACGGCACAAGCCTCGCCAGCCTTCACCTTGCGGCCCACGGCGGGCAATTCCACGAACACGATGTCCGTGAGTTCATGCTGTGCGTGGTCGGTGATGCCGACCGTTGCGGTGTCGCCATTGACGCGCACCCATTCGTGGGACTTGGCGTATTTCAAATCAGAAGGAACATTGCTCATAAATCGGACGAAGCTTAGGCGGATCAGGGCCTGCGGTAAATCGGTTTCTGAACGACCACTGCGGAAGAGCGCCGGCCGCGAATCTCAATTTCAATCGCAGTCCCCGCCTTGGCGAACTCCGTCGGCACGTAACCCATGCCTATTCCGTTGTTGAGCGACGGACTTTGTGTACCGCTCACGACTTCGCCAACGGCTGCACCATTGACCCAGATCGGGTAATGCGGGCGTGGAGGAGCGGACTTGTCAGTCATTTTGAACGCGACACATTTTTTGGCTGTGCCGGACACCTTCTGCTGCGCAAGCACGGCGCGGCCATTGAACTCGCCCTTGTCCAGCGCCACAAAAAATCCCAGTCCCGCTTCGATGGGCGTGGTTCGCTCGTCAAGTTCGTGACCGTACAGGGGATAACAAACCTCGGTGCGCAATGTGTCACGCGCGCCCAGTCCGCAGGGTTTGATACCGAACGGCCTTCCCGCTTCAAGCAGCGCGTCCCAGACCTTCGCAATTGAATCCTCGCGACCGATGATTTCAAATCCGTCTTCACCCGTATAGCCGGTACGAGAAACCAGGACACTCGCACCAGCGAATGGGAATCCGCCAATCTCGTTCTTCTTAAGATCGGTGACCTTTCCTACGCGCAACGCAGAGGTGGACGCACCGGGGATACAGCCATCAATGAACTCCTTGACCCGCGGCCCCTGCACCGCCACGGCATCGTAATTGTGCGATGCGTTGCTCACGGACACCTCTGTGCGCCCTGTGAATCCCGCCTGCGCGTGCAGCCACGCTATATCATCATCAATCCTGGACGCATTGATGATGAGCAGATACACGTCACCAGAAAGCCGGTAGGCGTAAAGGTCATCAATCACGCCACCCCGTTCGTTGCACATCAACGTGTATTGCCCAAGACCGGGAGTCAGTTTTCGGATGTCGTTTGTGAGGGTACGATTCAGATAATCCGTGGCGCCCGCCCCACTCACAGTCACCTCGCCCATGTGCGAGATGTCGAAGATTCCTGCGGCATTGCGCACCGCGAGATGTTCATCCGTGATGCTCGTGTATTGGACGGGCATTTCCCAGCCGCCAAACTCGATGAGCTTTCCACCAAGTTTCTTGTGGGCCTCGTAAAGCGAAGTGCGTTTCAACATTTGTATTCCTCTCAACTATCAACAATCAACCAATCATCATCCCCATTTCTCGGTTTTCATCTGCGCCTTGGGCACACCCATCTCCTGCACCACGAGTTGCTCGGCGAATTCCACCAGCGGATTAGGTCCGCAGGCGTAGAACACGGTGTTGGCAGGATCATGGATTTGCTCGCGCACCCAGGCGGCGTCAATGCGCCCGCGCCGGCCAGTCCATTTGTCCTCCGCGTGCAGACGAGTGCAGGTGACGTAGAAATTAAAATTGGTGTTTTCCAAGGCGAGGTCACGGAACTCCCGCTCGAAGATGATGTCGTTGGTCGTCCGGACGCTGTAAAGAACCGTGATCTTGTTCGGCAGTTTGCGACGCGTGGCTTCGCGGGCAAACGCGCGGAATGGCGTCACACCGGAGCCACCGGCGATGCAGATCAGTTCCCTGCCGGGCGCAAAGTCCGGTAAAAACTTTCCAGCAGGCGGCAGCACAAGCAACTTCTGTCCTGCCTTGGCCCAGTCCACAACGCGCGTGCCCATCTTGCCTTCGCGCTTCACCGTCACATCATAAAAGCCACGATCCAATGAGCAGGATGAAAGCGAGTAGGCGCGTTTGTATTCCGGTGCATCGGCCCAATAGATCGTTATGAACTGCCCGGTCAGGAATTCAGGGTTGTGACCCTCGGGCCATTTGAGCCGGAGCGTCTTGGTGTCGGGCAACTCAAGTGTCGCTGCTTCGACCAGCATTTCTATAGGTTCTCTCGCCATGATTCGCTCCTTGTTCCGATATGTTCAGTTTGCAGGTGCGACATCAAGGCAGACACCTTGAACCGTGTTACGGGCAAAAATCTTCCCACTACTCACCACGGGCATTGTCCAGCATTGACCTCCGAACGGCTGGCAACGGGTCAATTCGTGATATTCCTTCGGTGAAGCTTCCACGAGGACAATAGGGCCACGATCACATTGAACAAGGACGTTTCCGCCGACCAGCACCGTCGCCCCACCACCGCCGAATCCATCGCGCGACCACATTTCCTTGCCCGTCGCAATTTCAATGCACTTGAGCGGCGCACCCGCCGTTTTCCCTGTACCATAGATTCCATACAAGTAACCATCCTTGCATACCGGCGTCGTCCAGTGATTCATCAATTCACCCTGCTTGCGCCAGAGTTCCGCCGCCGAAAATGCCGCGCCGTCCTTCACCACCCGCACCGCACCTGCACCGACATTGTAGGCGGCGGAGCAATAAACAATGTCACCCGACACGACGGGTGACGAAGCTGTGGAGGTTTGAAATTTGTATGGGTGACGCCACAGGACTCGTCCATCCTCCGGCGCAAGTGAAGCCAGACCGGTTTGCGTCAGGAAGATCACCTGCCGCACTCCATGAATGGTGGCCAAGGTCGGCGTGGCGTGCGTGGGCATATCATCCTGACCTTTCCAGACAACATTGCCGGTTACTTTGTCGAACGCGATCATCGCCTGGCCTGCGCCGCCGGCGTTGACGAAAATCAATTTACCGTCCAGCAACGGCGAGGCTGCGTTGTTCCACTTGATGACGCGGCCATCAAACTCCTTCACGAGATCATGCTGCCACAGTTGCTTGCCAGACTTCGCGTCAAGACACGTCAGAATCTGATAAGCGCCGAGAAGATAAACTCGTCCGTCATCCACCGTCGGCGTGCTACGCGGACCGTCGCCACCCTGACGATCAAAAGTGGCCTTGCCCAGCGTCACCGCCCAGGATTCCTTGCCCGTGACGGCGTCCAGTGCGATAGCAACCTCGCGATCCTCACCATCCACTTTGCGCTGAATGAAACAGAACGCGGAGCCGCCACTCACGGCGAATGATCCGAAGCTCGGGCCGAGATCCGCCTTCCAAACCACACGCGGACCATCCTGCGGCCATTGCTGCGTAATTTTCTCCATGGTCGAGCCATCGAGGTTTGCGCCGCGATATTGCGGCCAATCTCCGGCCATCGTATTGGCGACGACCAACAAGGAAGTCAGAAGGATGTTTTTCATAGCATTGTTTACTTTGTGTTTGCGATTGGAGTTTTGGTTTCGCTGTCGAGCCTTGTTGCGAACTCCTGTGCAAGGACATCATAGGCTGCGGCGCTGGCGCTGTATCGGTCGTAATGAATGATAGGCTTCCCGAAACTAGGGGCTTCCGCAAGTTTCGTGCTGCGCGGAATCACGGTCTCGAACACGCGCTCACCGAGAAGATTCCGCACCTCGTTCACGACTTCATGAGAAAGCTTCGTGCGGGCGTCAAACATCGTCATCACCACACCGAAAATTTCCAGGCGTGGATTGACTCCGGCATCGCGCAACTGTGTGAGAACGCGGTTCATCATCGAAATGCCTTCCAGCGCGTAATACTCGCACTGCAACGGCACAAGCACGCCGTCCGTGGCCACGAACGCATTGAGCGTAAGAATCCCCAGCGATGGCGGGCAATCCACCAGGATCAAATCGAACTGCGCCGACTCCCTCACTGGCGCTAGCGCGATGGAAAGACGTTGAAGATGATTTTCCGCCCGGGCCAGTTCCACGTCCGCCCCGCACATGTCCACTTCGCTTGGGATCAACCACAGCCGCTCGAAAGCTGTAGGTTTGATTTTCTCGGCCAGCGTACCGTCGCCGAACAAAGGCCGGTAGGCACTCGCGCCCTCAATCTTCTCCACGCCAACGCCACTGGTGGCATTCGCCTGCGGATCGAGATCGAAAAGGAGCACCTTCTTTCCAGCCGCAGCCAGACAGGCAGCGAGATTCACCGATGTGGTGGTTTTCCCGACGCCGCCTTTCTGGTTGGCGACTGCAATCACTTTGGTTGGCACGCGGCAGATTAAAGGCCAAGCAGGCCGAGGATTCAATTGTTCTTTCTCGTTGGCTTGATTCGCAACCGTCGCTGTCACGGCCAGAGTCACCAAAAACCGAGCGAAACGGGTTGAAACATTTCGCGCCTCAGCCCCCGAGCGTGGTGGGATCAGTCACGTCGCCTTTGTTGAAATCCACATAATGCTCGGTCAGATCGGCGGCATACATCACCGCGCAAGCCTTGCCGAGATTGAGCTTGATGTGCAGCTCAAACTCCTTGGGTGATGCTGCGAGACAGAGCTCGCGGAACGTCGCCTTCGTTGGGTGGCCACGCTTGAGGCTCCAGAGAATCTTTTCGCCGTTCGGAGCGCTGTAACCTATGTCCACCTTCTCTTCCACGACCGTCGCCGCGCTGTAACCGATGGCGTCAATGATACGACCCCAGTTCGGATCACCCCCGTGCCAGCTTGTTTTCACCAGCGCGCTGTTCGCTACCGCGCGGGCCGCTGCATCCGCGTCTTGAATCGTTTTTGCACCGTTCACCCGAACCGTCACCACGCGATGCACGCCCTCGCCATCACGCACGATCATCTTCGCCAGTTCAAGGCAAACATGATTGAGGGCGGATTGAAATACTTTGAATCCGGAACTTTGAACCCGGAACTTTTCGTTCGCCGCGAGTCCATTGGCGAGGACCAGCACCGTGTCGTTCGTGCTCATGTCCCCGTCCACGGTAATTCGATTAAAACTGTGCGCCACCGCCTCCTGCAACGCAGCCTGCAACGCCTTCGCGTCAATCGCCACATCCGTCGTGACAAAGCAAAGCATCGTGGCGTGAAGGCCACCGTGCGGCAAAGCGGCAGGCCGTGCGCCTGTTGCCGACATACCCGGCTGAATCATCCCCGCACCCTTGCAAATCCCGCCGATGCGCACCTTCTTTCCGTCCAGCATGAATTCCACGGCTATTTGTTTTGGCTTCGTATCACTCGTCATGATCGCCTCGGCAGCCTCCTCGGCTTGTCTTGGGGCGTTACCGAGGATTTGTACGGCGTGAAGAATCCCTGACTTCACATTCGGCATTGGCATCGTGACGCCAATGCGGCCCGTGCTACCGACAAGAACCTGCTCCTCCGGCATGTGAAGTTGCCGTGCGAGAATGGAAGTCATTTCACGCGCATCCTTCATGCCTTGCCTGCCAGTGCACGCATTCGCATTTCCGGAATTCACCACAACTGCTTGCGCCCTTCCCTTCTTCACACGCTCGACGCAGACTTTCACCGGCGCGGCACAGACCTGGTTGGTGGTGAACATTCCAGCAACGGTCGCAGGAACTTCAGATACAATGAGCGCAAGATCGAGCTTCTTACCTTTCTGCGAACCTTTACCGGTGCCCAAGCGTTTGATGTCACAAAACACTCCGCTGGCGAGAAAGCCCTGTGGGGCGACGATTGATCCTTCAACAAGGTTAAGTTTTTGCTTCATGCGAAAAAATCGGGGGAGAGATTGCCAGCACGGTGGCGAGTCGCAATTCAAATCATTGTGAACGCCGCAGAACAAGCAATCAGATTCAGGTTGTGATCCTCCAACATTGCTTGATGACTGCTTAGGTAATGTCTTGTTGAAGTCCAGCCGCCAGCCAGCAAACCAAGAAATGTGCGGATTGGGATTTGAAACACGTTTTGATTACGAGGCGCAGTATTCTTGCCAAGAGACATCATTTCGATGCGGGGGCAGGTGAGATTCGTGGCCGTCCGAATTCGGCAGCGAGCATTTCGGCAAGATATCCACCGCTGCCTCCAGGGAGCATGGTGATGCGGGCTTCGCCGGCGATGATTTTCTGTGCTTCCAAAATCTCGAACATCGCGGACATCACATCGGGGTCGGCGGAGATTTTCTCCAAGGCGTCACCGACGATTTGCGGACGCACCGCACCCGCCTTGGCAAATTCAATCGCCGCCTGCCGCTCGGCAGTACTCGTGATGATACTGACTTGATTGACCCCGTCTTGCTTGATGGCGGACGTGACTTGCCGGAGGCGGTTCACCACTTTGCTTTCGATCTGTTTGGTCATTCCGGCATCGCGGAAGTGGACTTTGCGGATATAGACCGAGCCGAGTTTGTAGCCCCATTCGTGCGACGTGGGCGAAACCTCATTGCGGACCGTCACGCTCATGGAGTGGCGGTTAACCAGCATGTCGTCGAGCGGCAGATTGCTCAGGCAGCGGACGGTGGAGTTGCTGACATTGGCGGCGAGCGAACCGCGCGGGTCGGTGTTTTTGAAAAGGTAAGCCACGGGATCGCTGATGAACATCTCGTACCACATGCCGATGCCCATGGGCGCCCCTTCCTCGGAATTCACTGGCTGGCTGCGGAGATATTCCTGATCGAGCCGCATGTCGAGGACATGGCATTTGCCGAGCCAGTTGATGATGAACGCGCGCCAGCTCATCTTGAGCGGCAGAATGTGCAAGCCCGGTTCGTCAATGATCGCGACGACCTTGCCGAACAGCACGTACACATGGCAACGGCGCTCGCGCACGATGACGTAAAATCCAGCCGCCTGGCCAAGGCCCAAGATCAGCGGCACGATGATGAAGCAGCCAATGAAGGTTGCGGCGGCGGCGATGAGTCCGTTCACTTGCGCACCTCCAGGAAAACTTGTTGGGCCTGTTCAAACAAACTGAGGCGGACATTGCGCGTGTAGGCTGACAATGCTTTCGCGCCGCCTGCTTTCTTCAACTGCGTCAATTGCGCCGCCATGCGTTCGAGTGGTTCGACTTCGGCCTGTGCCTTGAGTGTCTCGATCTCCACGGCACGACGCGATTGGACAATTTTTTGATCTGCGGACGCTTGGGCGAGGCTGATGTCAGAGGAAACCTGGTTGTGGGCGGTGTTGATCGCGGCGAGTGCGGACTCAACTTCCGGGGGCGGATCAATGCTGGTGATCAGTGATGCGTCGAGGGTGATGCCATAGCGTGCAGCGGACGAGCGACATTCTTGATCCATGTGTTCGTTGAGGTCGCGCAGGTTTTTCCGAAGATCATTGATCGAGATGCCGCCAGTGTCCGGGCCAGTGGCAGCGATGGCCGCGGCAGATTTGGGCACTTCAAAGTTGGCAATGCGCTCCCGCAGCACCGACACGAAATAGCCCATGACGTGCGCGAACGGGGTTTTCACTCCGAAGAGGTAGGCATAGAGATTGCGCTCGGAAACACGATAGCGAATTTGCCCGGTCAGTCCGGTGTTCAACTGGTCCTTGGTTACAGCTTCGAGCAGCGTGCCGCTCTGGTTGGCAGAAGGTTTGTCGGGATCGAGCGCCATGTTCGTCGTCTCGGTGGCGATGCCCACCTTGTAAACGCGTTCCCACGGCCATTTGAAATACGGGCCGCCCGGCGGGATGACGCGCACCTGTGGAAAGGTGTAGCGGGACTTTTCCTCCTCTGCCAGCGACTCGGAAACGGGGTCGTCGAGTGTTGTAAGATTTGCGACGCGTTGGGCGCGACCGAAGCTGGTTTTCACTGCGCGCTCGTTCTGATTGACCGTGTACAACCCCGCCGCCAGATAGCGCACAAGAAACCAGGCGATGAATCCCACCAGACAGCCGACGGCAATTGTCATAAGTCCGTTCCTTCGATTGATGACTTGCTAAACGATGAACTGCACGAAGCCAAGCCAAAAAATAATCTATCGTTCGCGCCAATCTACCAATCCTCAGTTACTCATACTCAGTCTTGGTATTGTCATATAAAGCGTTGACCGCCCACTTAACCGCACGCGGCCACCGGTACGTCGCAATTCAATTTGTACAACGATTTCACTCCCGGTGGCATATTCGCTTAATTCAAATCTGATTTGACATGGCGCAATTCCAGACGAAGCGCCGCGAGCGACAGGTGGATATCGTAGATGAACGCAATCAACGACCCGATCAGCGACGCGAGACACGCGATGAAAATGCAACTGACGAGCAATCCATAATCTTGGTTCAGCAAGGCGGCCAGGAACAGCACGATGATCAATACTGCCGCCAGCAAAACACTTACTGCGGCCAGGGTTATGGTAAGCCGCAATACACGGGCTCGACGGTAAATCGTCGTGACCTGCTCGGCCACGTGCGTGCGATTTGCGTCCGGACTGTTGACCTCCCGAGCAAGCTGGCGGGCGCGATCAATCGTGCGCCCGAGGCGGTTGGTCATGGTCAGCAGCAGCAATCCCACGCCGGAGATCAGAATTACTGGTCCGATGGCGATCTGCAAAACGGGAATGATGTCAGTGAGTTTCATTTTGAATCCTTGTTTGAACTTTCAACGCTCGAACCACTCGCGGGCAGGTAAATCTCACCTTTTGAATACAGAACTGCTTTCCCGCCAATCTTCACGCGGTCGCCTGCCAGCTCGCAAAACAACTCACCACCGCGCTTGGAAACCTGACGGGCGCGCAATCTGGTTTTGCCGAATCGTTTTGCCCAGTACGGAATCAGAGTGCAATGCGCCGAACCGGTAACGGGGTCTTCGTTGATTCCCGCAGCGGGTGCGAAGAATCGCGAAACGAAATCGCAATCGTCTCCCGGCGCGGTGGCGATAATACCAAGGCTGTCGAGAGATTGCAGCACACCAAAATCCGGCTTCAATGCCCGAACCTCGGCCTCACTGTTGAACACAGCAAGATAGTCGCGTGCCTTCAAACCTTCCTGCGGTTTCGCACCAAGCCCGCGAAACAGAGCCTCGGGCGCAACACAAGACGTTGCCGGACGCGAGGGAAAATCCAAAGTGAGCAAACCAGCGGCGCGGGAAACCGTAAGCACGCCGCTGCGCGAATGAAAGCGAATCGAATCCGATTTGATGCCGCGCTCGGTGAAAAGAACAAAAGCCGACGCGAGCGTTGCGTGACCACAAAGATCAACCTCCGTCGTCGGCGTGAACCAGCGGAGATCGAAATCCGCAATGCGCGGGACCAGAAATGCGGTTTCGGAAAGATTGTTCTCCGCCGCGATGTTTTGAAGCGTGCCATCGGGCAGCCAGGCCTCCAATGGACATACTGCCGCGGGATTGCCACGAAATACTTCGCTGGCAAAGGCGTCAACGTGGTAACATAGGAGTTTCATCGTACTGGACACGCCGAGTCCACATCGCCGTTCGAATTAAACGAGGCCCGCCGTTTCCGGGAAGCCACAGAGAATGTTCATGCTTTGCACAGCCTGACCGCTCGCGCCTTTTACAAGGTTGTCTTCGGCACTCATCACGATCAGTCTCCCGGTTCGTGGATCAAGTCGCCATGCAATCTCGCAGACGTTCGTACCAACAACGTTCTTGGTGTCGGGCAGCGCCTTGCCTTCAAGCACACGGACAAACGGCTCGTTGGCGTAGAATTTTGTGTAGCACGCTGAAATCTTTTCACCAAGTGCTGCCGCACCCGTTGCATCGGAGAAATGTTCTGCCGGAGCAAGGTAGAGTGTGGTGAGAATGCCACGATTCACAGGCATCAGATGAGGCGTGAACTGGATGACGACTTTGGTTCCGCTTGCGAATGAAAGCTGTTCCTCGATCTCCGAAAGGTGCCGATGCTTCGGCACGCCATAAGGGCGGACACTTTCATTGCACTCGCAGAAGAGATAATCCAGTTCAGCCTTCCGCCCCGCCCCGCTGACGCCGCTGTGCGAATCGGCGATGATGCCGTGTGGCTTGATGAGTCCCGCTTTGAGCAGAGGCAGCGTCGGCAGCAAAATGCTCGTGGGATAACAACCCGGCGACGCGATCAACGACGCCCTCTTGATCTGTTCGCGATAGAATTCCGGCAATCCGTAAACCGACTTGGCCAGCAACTCCGGCGCGGGATGATCGTGTGCGTAAAATTCCTTGTAAACCTCCGCGCTCTTGAGCCGGAAGTCTGCGCTCAAATCAATGACTACCGTCCCGGCATTCAGCAACGGGACAGCATACTCTGCCGCCACTCCATGCGGCAGCGCGAGAAACACAACGTCAGCCTGCTTCGCGAGAACTTCGGCGTTCGGCTCCACGAAGCGCAGTGCCCTAGTCTTAGGATGGCTGGCAAATTTGGGAAACACACTGGCCAGCGTCTGTCCGGCGCTCTGGCGCGAGGTGACGGCGACCAGTTCCGCGTGCGGATGGTTGAGCAGCAAACGGACAAGTTCTTCGCCGGAATAACCCGACGCACCAACGATGGCGACCTTTTTCATTTTTGGGATCACGATTTTCCTGGACCGGCAGATTGTTCACCGGACGCTGCGGATTTGTAAATATCAGGTTTATGCCGCTCCATCTGGCTTTCCGGATGTTTAAGAGGCTTGAATCCAAATTCAGCATACAGACTGTGAGCATCCTGAGTCGAAAGGTTGAACCGTCTCAAACCCTGAAGTTGCGAAGATTCCATGACGCATTGAACAAGCCGCCTGCCCAAACCTTTTCCACGATGGCTCTCCAGCACATAGACATCACAGAGGTAGGCGAAGGTGGTGTAATCCGTCACAACGCGAGCCAATCCAACCTGCGCATTACCGTCAAACAAACCAAAGCACAAAGAGTGATGCACAGCGCGCTCCACAACCTCGAAAGGGATGCCTTCGCACCAATAAGCGCGGGTGAGAAAAGCGTGAATTGCATTCACGTCCATTCTCCGTTGGTCGGTTGAGACGAGCAGGTTGTTTTGTTTCCATTCCGTGGTCATAAATAAAAAACCCCGCAGGCAATTGCCAGCGGGGTTTGAAATTCTCCAGTGCGATTAACGCTTGCTGAACTGGAAACGCTTGCGCGCACCCGGCTGGCCGTACTTCTTGCGCTCCTTCATGCGCGAATCGCGCGTGAGATGACCTTCCGCCTTGAGAGCGGGACGAAGGTTGACATCAAACTCAAGCAAAGCGCGGGCAATGCCGTGGCGCACCGCACCGGCCTGGCCATTCGGTCCGCCGCCCTTGACGTTGACCTTGACGTCAAGTTTGTCGCTTGTGCCGGTGACCGTCAACGGACCCGTGGCTGTGGACCGCAGGGTTTCAAGCGGAAAATAATTGTCGAACGCCCGGCCATTGACAGTGATCTTGCCGTTGCCGGTTGCGAGACGAACGCGCGCAACGGAAGTCTTACGACGACCGGTGCCGAGGAATTCAGGAGTCTTTGTAGCCATCTTTCGTGAGGGTTAGATTAGTTCGCTGCCTTGAGAACGGCTGGCTTTTGCGCAGCGTGATCGTGCTTCGGTCCTTTGAAGACTTTCAGTTTGGTGAGAAGAACACTTCCAAGACGGTTCTTGGGGATCATGCCTTTGACGGCGTGCGTGATGAGATGCTCAGGATTTTTGTTACGCAACCGCTCCACGGTGGTGTACTTTTCGCCGCCCTTCCAGCCGGAGTAGGTCATGTATTCCTTGGCGGTTTCCTTCTTGCCGGTAACCTTGATCTTCTCGGCGTTGATGACGACAACGAAGTCGCCCGCGTCGAGGTGCGGGGTGTAAACCGGCTTGTTTTTTCCGCGCAAAATATCGGCGACCTGCACGGCCAAACGGCCCAAAACAGCGCCTTCGGCATCTATCACGTGCCACTTGCGTTCGTCCAAATTCACTTTCGGCAAATGCGTTTTCATGTAATTCCCCTCAAAGGGACGCAGACGTTATCAAATGGGCGTTCCGAGTCAATAGTTGTTTCGGGGTAATTTCATGTCAGATGAAGCGCATTTTGCCCCTTGACCACATAACGAGACTAAATCCACGGGTGCAGCTCCCGCGAAGCCGTCACGAACGGGATGCGAGATTTTCCCAAAGCTTGTCACTGGTCCTGGTTTTCTGAAGAAGATTCTTGTTCAAGTCGGCAAGATCACGATCCGGCTTGAGGGGAAAGCGGAGATGAAATTGCGTCCCCTTGCCCTTCTCGCTCGTGGCCTCGATGTGGCCGCCGTGATGGTGCGCAATAAAAAAACAAGCCATGAGGTTGATGCCAAATTCACCCGGAGCATCCGCACGAACGACAAACGGATCAAACAAGACGTCTGCTGCGTCCTGCGGCAAACCAGGACCATTGTCACTTATGCGGATTTCCACCTCGGGTTTCGGGCCATCGAGGAGTTTGGCTGAGAAGGTGACGCAACTGCCGGGTGGCAGATTCGCAATCTCGTCGCGCAGCAGCAACTCAAACAGCCTGCAGAACTTGTTCTTGTCCACCTGGAGCACGGGCAGGTCGGAAGCAATTGTGTTCTCGATCTGAATTCCTTTTTCAGCGAGCGCAAGTTTGAGTGATTCAGTCGTGTGGGCAATGACTTCGTGCAACTTCACCTCGTCGGCAAATCGGAGCGAGGGTTTTTCCGACGCCATCCAAAGTTCCTTGAGCAGATTATTGATCTTATCAATTTGGAGGTGAACACTGCGGTGATACTCACCCCAAAACTCGGGATGACGCACGGTGGTCGGATCCTGTTTTTCCTCCTGCATCTTCATTGGTGCAAGATCGAGAAAGGTTTTCACCGCCACGAGCGCGTTGCGGATGTGATGGCTCAAACCAGCAGCGAGCAGGCCAAGACTAACGAGACGGTCGGCAACCATGAGGTTGCGCAGCACGGACATCTTCTCCTGGTACAACTGATCGCGCTCGTGAGTAACGAGGAAGAATTCCATCGCGTGCCGCAGGGTTTCCTCCAGCTGCGGCGGATCCCAAGGCTTGTTGACATAACGATAGATGGCACCGGTGTTGATGGCCTCGACGGCATCCTGAAAATCCGTGTAGGCAGTCACGAGCATCCGAATGATGCGCGGCTCGATCTGCCGGGTGCGTTCGAGCAGCCAGGTGCCTTTCTCGCCCGGCATCTTCTGATCAGTCATCAGGATGGCTATCTCGGCCTTCTTCTCTTCGATGATTCTTGCACCCTCTACGGCGTTGATGGCGGTGAAAACACGGAAGTCATCTCCAAACGCGCGCGCAAACGCCTTCAACGATTTCTCTTCGTCGTCCACGTAGAGAATCGCGAACTTGCGGTAATCGTATTGCGTTTCCATAGCGTCAGTTCGACGTCATGCTTTTATCGTTAATTTGCCGGCAATTCCAGCGTGAACTCACAGTATTTACCCTGCTCGGTGCGCACTGTGATTTTCCCCCGGCTCTCTTCAACAATGCGGTAACAGATGCTTAGACCGAGGCCCATCCCCTCGCCCACGTTTTTGGTGGTGAAGAATGGATCAAAAATCTTGTCCACGTGCTCGCGGGCTATGCCCGGGCCATTGTCGTGAACGACGATGTAGCTGCTGCCTCGTTCCACACGGCCCTGAATGGTTATCGTCGGTTTCTCACAATTGTTAAATGGTTTTGTGCGCAATGCATCAAGGGAGTTCTGGATAAGGTTGACGAACACGTGGATGAGCTTGTTTTTGTTCGCCCGGACGGTCTGATGATCAGCCAGTTTTTGTTCGATAACGACCTTGTCCTTGATTTCGTTGCTGAGAAAACGAAGCGCTGATGTGATGGCCTCGGAAACCTCCACTTGATCGAGGTTTTCGGTGCTGGGATGCGTAAACATGCGGAGATCGGAAACGATGTTTTTAACCCGGCCGATGCCGTCCTCGATGTCTTTGACAATATCAACGTATTCCTCCTGTTGTTCGGGTGGGAGGTGTTTGCCCTTTTTCTTAAGTGTAAAAAGCCCGGTGGTGGCAAAGTTTAGAGGGTTGTTAATTTCGTGGATGATGCCGGCGCTCATACGACCAAGAGAAGCCATTTTCTCGGATTGCACGAGTTGCGATTCTGCTTCTGTAAGTTTCTGGATCGTATCGGCGAGTTCCTTGTTCTGGACATCAAGTTTCTTGTTGGAATTTTCCAGGGTTCTTCGGTTCTTGTTCAACTCAAATCGCAAAGCAAACTCCCGGTACCGGGACTTGCTGTGAAAATAACTGCCGGTGACAACAATGATTCCGGTGAGAATGAGGAAGTAGAGATTGTTTACAAATTCTCCGACGACATCGCGGGTGATGGGTCCGTGAAAAAGACAGGCGGAAACATAAAAAATGATCACAAGAGCCACGGCGGAAAGGCTCTCAAAAAACGTCCAATGCAACACGAACGCCAGCACCAGCAAGACGAGATTGAGACCCGCGTAATAGAGAGATCCTGCACCATCCTGGTAGTAGATCATGACGGCTATGGCTGAAGCCGGCAGAGCAAACAAGGTTACACCCAGCTTCCTGTGGTGTTTGCGGCCAAAATTTGTGAGAAGTATGCCAAAGAACAATCCAATCAATCCTGAGCAAAGAAACCGGATTTTTAGAAAATAATCGAGCAGTTCGGTTTTCCCCGCGTACACCCAACGATCCAGAAAAATTCCGGCAGGCATCAGCAATATGCCAAGCGCGCAAGCCACCTTGAAATTGCTGATCGTTTCCTCGCGATCGTACTCCGCGAATGCGTCACGCACCTCCTTGTTGTCTGTGATACTGCTGGTCATAGGACTGGCTTCCGCGTTTCGATGAACACATTGACTTCTGTGGAGTCTTTCTCGATGTGCGCCCATTCAGGTGACGACGCTTCGGGCAGCAAAGTCGCCCCCTTTTTTGCATCGCGATAAATCAGGTGCCAGTCCAGAATGAACTCCAACATGTGCCTGAATGGCCGGCAATCATCCACGTTGGTGGCCGTAAGGAGTCCTCCGTTGGCGAGCCATCCGTAAAACACCTCCATCAATTGTTTGCATGTTCGATCCGACAAGTAGTCGAACAGTCCCGCACAATAGATGTAGTCATATTTGCGTTCATCGGGGAGCGAATTTTCCCGTCCACCCTCTTTGAGAACCTGATGAACCGACTTCCGTTTTATTTCCATCTTTGTCTTCCGAGAATGACGTTGCTTGAGATTGTTCAGGATGTCTGAAGTGTATTGGACCGTTTCATCGTTGAAATCCAGCAGCGTGAAATTTGCGTAGTCGCTGAGCGCATCCTCGGCGAGGAATTCCTGAATTTCACGAGCGGGCCCGCAACCAAGATTCAGGATTCTGATCTGTCTGCCCTCACGCTCTCCGCGAGCGCACTCCTCACGCAATCGCCGCTTCAGGTGTACAATCCTGTTGCGGTGCGCCTTGGCCGGCCACTGATCCAGAAACCATGCATTCAAGGTTTTCGCAAAAGGCGAACTCCCCTCAAAAGGGTCGCGAACAATCATGTTCACCATCTCATAGTCACCAGCATAGCCGAGTGGTTTCTGAAATGTTCTGCTCGCAAACGGTGAACACAGCACGAGGGGATGCAGCAATCGGGCTGTAAAATTCTGGTGAACTGGACGGGAATCCACGTCAATTTTTGCCGACACCTCTTCCAACCTCTCGTGAATTGCGTTGAACGCCGGGATCATGGATTGACTCAGTTCCTCCACGACCTGACGTTCTGTTTGAACAGAAGTTTTCGGCTTTGCGGCGGCCACTTCAAGAGCAACGTGGTCGGACCATATTCTGAGATCGGTCAGAAAAGTTTGCATGTCCGCCACAGCGACCTTGAACTCCGGCATGACGCGGTAAACCTTTTGCCACTCCCTGAGGAAAACACTGAATCGGTTTGTGGACTTGCCGTTGGACTGGCTGGAAAGCGACTCGAAGGAAAAACTCTGTTCATCCAGCCGCGCCTCGCATACCAGTGAAGTTCCGACATTCACCAGGCTGGTGACGACTCCACGGCCTGTGTAAACCTCGAGGTTATTGATGATGATTTTTATTTCCGGAAGCACTTCGGACGTTCGGAGCGTGGAACTGATGTCGAACAGTTCAAACACGATCTTGCAGTGTGCCAGACGCAACGGAATTCCCTGGAATTTTACGTCATCACTATTCCGACCGATAACGGAACTTCCAAGAATTGTTGTCGAATTCGTTGTTGCCATTGTCAATTGCCCCGCCGCACACCCGAGTTGATGATCGGGCGCTTGGTGTGATTACAACCAGGTCGCCCTTCTACCCTGGCACGCTAGAACCGTATTGTGGAGGCGATAATCAGCGCCCACGCATTGCGGTGGGTTGCCGACCCCTCTGGATGAATCACACGCTGCACACTCGTTTGAACCGTCCACCACGCGGTCATCTGGGCCTTGTAGGTTACTTCGACCACCGCCTCGTAATCCGCAATCGCCGGAAACGATCCCGGCGCCGCGCTGTTGACCAGCCGTTGTCCATCGGCAATATCATCGCTCATCTTCAAATATGACGCTCCAACCGCCAGCGAATCCCAATCACGCGTAGGAATCAATCCTTTGTACACAAGCCCGCCATCCACTCCGAAAGTCGTAAGATTGCGATCTCCGGGCGCACCGGTAAGTCGAAAGAATCCGACGACCCCCTGCTTGGCAGGATCATCCTTGCCCTTCTCCCGGTAAAGCGTTTGATCAATCAGCCCGTAGAAACCGTACGTTCCGGAATGATACGTCACCGGACCAAGACCGAGCATCGCATTGAATACAGACTTGTTGTCCGCGAAATCATCCGTGTGATAGAACGCACCGAGTTTGATGTTGCCGGGCAGACCGGTGTCGTCTGGAAGTTGGTTCAACTTGTAGCCCACCTCGAAATAAAGCAGCGCGCCTTCGTCCGAATCCAGATGCACACGCGTGCCACTGTCCTGGTCGGGAAAACCGTCGTAGGCTGCAACCTGTGCGTAACAACGCTCCGTCGCGTCCACCCGCAAGCGCACACCAGGCGCGCCATACGGAGTAGAAGCAAGCGCATGATGTCCCTGCGGGAAGCCGGGAACGTCATAAACGTTGAATGCAAGTGTTGGAAAGAAAAACGTCTGGTTGAGCAGATTGATTGAAGCCAGCGAATTGTAGAATTCTGCAATCAGGAAATCCTGATCCACGGCGAGCTGGCCCAACTTGATCGAGACCTTGTTGTCCCAAAACTTGTGCTCGTAATATAGTTCCAACAGTCGCGAGGCATTTGGGAAATCAATCAGGTTGACCTTGTTAAGATCGCCGATGTGTTCATCGGAGAAATGATCCCTGCCGTGGAGCGAGGCGCCTGAGATATGAAAACGCCCGCCGTCAAAGCCGGCAAGCTTTTGCGAGTCGAGATCCATCAGCATGAGCAGCGCGCCCTGATACTCGCTGCCCGTCTTGATCCCGCCGGAAACGTTGTGCGGATTGGACGCGATGTAGAAAAACTCAAAATCCACGCCACGCTTTGAGAGATCGGTGCGCAGGCCACCCCACGTTCCAAGCAGATAGTCCTGCTCAAGAAACTTCATCATGTCCGACTTTTCCTGAGCGGGTTGCTCGGCAGCAAACGTGTTCAATGTGAAGACGGCAAAAACTGCCGCCACGATTTTGGACAACACATTACGACAATAGTTCTTTTTCATGGCTATTCTCTGTTGATTACGCACTACTGAGCGCACTACAGGCCGCTCAAACACGGCTTTCGTCTGGTTCCGCCGGTTTCACTTCTGATTAGCAGCAACCATGCCCCGAAGCAGCCTGCCGAGCGTCTCGAAGTAACTCCGCGTTATGTCCGCCGATAGAAATGCCAGATAAATGTCATTCGACGGCAGAAAACTGTTCGATGCAAAGTAGAGATATTTCTCCGCCCCACGATACTTGGATTTGTGAAACGAAAGCCCGTTGAAGTTGTATATTTCGTTCCCGTATTTGACGCTAAGGTCGAAAAAAAGACGCGAGCCGAAGTCGTCATTGAATCTGCCGCGGTCAAGATTCACGAACGGACAAAGACAAAGATTCATGACCTCGCGCCCCTCCGGCCTGAAAACATCAATCGCCTGCATGTGAACCGCCGTTGAGAGCCGCCCGTACTTGCTCTCGTCGCAACGCGAGATGTTTGCCGAATAGCCGATCACGTTTCCGCCCCGGTAAATTGGGTCGTAAAACACGAAACCAATCACGCGGCCATCGCGGTCATAGGCCACAAACTTGCGCACATCGTTCTCGTGCTCAAACACCGGTCTTCGCGCATAAATCCAGATTTCCCGGTCGCTAACCTTCTTCCCGCCAATCCAGCGCGAGGAGACGGCATCGAGTTGCTCACGACTGATGGCTTCGATCCTGGTTTCCTCTCGGATGGCAAGACCTTCGCGATTAGCTTCGTTCCGGGCACGCTTGATGAGATCAAGGTCTTTCCAGTTGCCCTTCGTGTTGTAGGTCTGGATCGGCAGTTCCACCTCGTAGCCGATGCAGTTCACCTTGCAGTCAAACTCGCGAAGAACGACAGCGACCGGTTCG
>JABFSR010000253.1 GCA_013140495.1 Verrucomicrobiota bacterium | reverse complement strand
GGCAATCTAGGCGCGGCCTCGAAGTAAATTCACGCGATGCGCAGTGCCAGATTTCGTTCACAAGCCGGTGATGATGGCGGAGGTGCTGGCGGCGCTGAAGCCGGGACCGGGAAGGACGCACGTGGACGGGACTCTCGGTGGCGGTGGGCACGCGGCGGCAATGCTCGCAGCGAGCGCGCCGTCAGGCCGGTTGTTCGGGTGCGATCGCGATGGCGACGCGATTGAGGCGGCGAGCGCGCGGTTGGCGGAATTTGCGGGGCGGTTCGAGTTGAGGCGCGGGAATTTTTCGGAGTTGAGCGAGTGGATCGAGGCTGCAAGTTGCGATTCCGTGCTCCTCGATCTTGGCGTGAGTTCATTTCAGTTCGATGTGGCCGGGCGCGGTTTCAGTTTTCAAAACGACGGGCCGCTCGACATGAGAATGGATGCGCGACAGCCACTGACAGCGGCGACGTTGTTGAACACGGCGGGCGCGGAAGAAATCGCGAAGATTTTTTGGGAATACGGCGACGAACGGGAATCGCGGCGGTTTGCGAGGGCGATTGTGCATGACCGGGAGACGAAGCCGTTCGAGACGACACGGCAACTGGCGGAACTGATCGAGCGCCTCTCGCCGCGACACGGACGCAAGACGCACCCGGCCACGCGCGTGTTCCAGGCGTTGCGCATCGCGGTCAATGACGAGATCGGTTCGCTCGAACGGGGACTTGAAGGTGCGATGAAGATTTTGAAACCCGGCGGCAGGTTGGCGGTACTGAGTTTCCATTCGCTGGAGGACCGCGTGGTGAAGCTTTTCGGGCGTGCACGTGCGCGGGACTACACGTTCGCAGGAACCGACGTGCCCGAGCTTCGAGCTCCGTGCGCGCCCGAATTACGACTGGTCAACCGGAAGGCGATAAAGCCGGGCGAGGCGGAACTGGCGGAGAACCCGCGAAGCCGCAGTGCGCAGTTGCGCATCATGGAAAAAATTTAATGGCGAAGAACAGGAAAAATCAGCCGGCGTCAATCCGGTTCGGGCAGGCGATGAAGGTCGTGCTGTTATGCGCGCTCATTGGCGGGCCTGGCGTGGGTTACGTATGGCAGAAGGGGCAGCTGGACCAGTTGGGACGCGACATCAAGGAACATGAGGCGCGAGTGCAGGGGTTGGTGGAGCAAAACAAGAAGTTACGGAACCAGCTCGGACTGATGCGGTCGCCCACGCAGTTGGATCTTCGTGTGCGCGAGATGAATCTTGGCCTCGGTTTGCCGCGTCCCGTTGATGTCTGGCGGTTGACCGAACCCGAGGCGTCTGTTCCTGCGGCAACTCCGCCGGTGACGCCCACGTTGCCTGTGGACGCGCGTCACCGCCAATACGCGTCGCAGAACAATCCGCGCTTGTAGCGCGAATGATTTTTGCCGTCGCCCGCGGCGAAGCCGGAAGAGGAACCGATCGTCGCGGGCGGCTGGCAGAGTTTTCAGAGCAGTCAGTTGTACAAACCAAACCCGGAGGTGATCCGGGAAATACGAGACAGATTTTTTTTGCCGCCGCCTGTGACGCCGTCGGGTGAGGAACCGATCGCCACAGGTGGCTGGCAGATTTTCAGAGATGACAAAGCAATTGCAAATCCGACGGGTGTTGCTGCTGGTGGCGCTGCTCTGCGTGGCGCTGGCCGGGCTGGGCTACCGCCTTGTGGATTTGCAGGTGTTGAGGCACGCGGAGCTGCAGGCCAAGGCGCAGGAATACACCGTGAAGCAAATCCTGCGTGCGCCGCGCCGGGGGGACATTGTTGATTCCCGGGGGAATGTCCTGGCCACGAGCATGTTCGTCAAAACGGTTTGTGCGAATCCTTCCCTGCTCGGCAATCACCAGGCTCTTGTGGCAAGGACGATTGCGCCGATTCTGAAGCTTAACGAGGCGGAGGTGTTTCAGAAGCTGCAACCGAAGATCACCTTGAATCCCACGAATGGACTACCCACTACAAACCGTTACGTGAGGCTCAAGGAGAAGGTTGCGCCGGAAACCTGGCTTCAGGTTTCAAATGCCATGAGCCAGCTCAAGTTTGCAGTGGATGATTCCGGACTGACAAAGTCGCAGAAGGATGCGCAGCAGTCGTTTTACCGTGATCTGCGCAAGGCTGGCGTCTTCACGGAACTCATGGACGACCAGCTACGAGTTTACCAAAACCGAACGCTCGCCGCTCATGTGATTGGTTTTGTCGGAAAAAATCTCAACAACACAAATAATCTGCCTGGTGATGAAGCCATTGGTCGTGCAGGTATTGAGCAGACAATGGAGGAGAAGCTCGCCGGTACGGTGGGATGGCGGGTGACGGGCGTGGACAACAAACGTCGTGAAGTTGTCGCCCAACGCACCCAGGATGTGGAGCCGCGCGATGGATTCAATGTTGTTCTAACGATTGATTCCGTGCTGCAGCACATTCTTGAAACCGAACTTGCCAAGGGAATGGAGAAGCATTCGCCCATCAGTATCACAGGGGTCATTGTTCGACCACGCACCGGTGAGGTGCTGGCAATGGCGACGCTGCCGGTTTTCGATCCAAACAACGTTGGAAAAATAACGGACGCGCATCGTAACCGCGTGATCTCCGAGCGAATGGAGCCGGGTTCGACGTTCAAAATCGTCGCGGTTTCGGGTGCGCTGAATGAAGGCGTCGTAAAACTGAACGACGTGATTGACTGTGGGCAGGGCCAGTTTTCCTACGCTGGACGAGTGTTGCACGACGCGCACGGTGGTCATGGGCCGCTGACGGTTGAGAACGTCGTCGCGAAGTCCTCAAACATCGGGGCAGCGAAGATCGGGATCAGGCTTACTGAGACGCGGCTTTATGACTACATGAAGCGTTTCGGTTTCGGTGATGAAACGGGAATACCCCTGCCGTACGAACAAGCCGGTACTGTGGCCCGTGTGGACAAGTGGAGCAAGGTAAGCATTGCTCAGATTCCGATGGGTCACGGTGTGGACGTGACGCGATTGCAGATGGTGATGGCGATGGCCGCGGTGGCCAACGGCGGCTGGTTGATGAAACCAATGCTCGTCAGCAAACTCGAGGATCGCAATGGTCAGATTATTGCACAGTATCAGCCGCAACGCATCCGCCAGGCCATCAGCGAGAACACTGCGCGTCAGTTGACCGTGGCATTGAAATCAGCAGTCAGCACGAACGGCACGGCGGAGAAGGCCTCGCTCGAAGGTTACACCGTGGCGGGAAAGACTGGCACGGCGCAGAAAATCGAGCATGGCACCTACTCGACGACAAAATTTATCTCGTCTTTCATAGGATTTTTTCCGGCTGACAATCCTGAATTGTGCATTTCCGTCGTGCTGGATGAGCCGAAAGGCCAGTACTACGGTGGACTCACAGCAGCGCCGGTATTTCATGAAGTGGCGGAACGTGCCGCAAATTATCTGAACATCAAACCGGACGAGAAGCCATCCATCGCCGTCAATTCATCCGGCGGCACGATCAATTTACCGGACGCGCGCACCACGAGATTGGTGGCGCAACGGACAACCAGCAACCCCTGATACCTATGCACGCAAGCAGCATTGTTTCGCATCGAATGTTCGTGGCCGCGCTCTCGCCGGGCGTCTCCGAGCCTGAAAAACCGAAAGCAGAATCGCGCGAAGTACAGCGCGAGGAATCCATGGGAAGAAAAACAACAAAGGCCGCGAAGAGGTTCGTGGAACTTACGGCCCGTCCTTTGCACGAGCTGGATTTTGGGAATTGGTGATTTGATGACCAACGCTCCAAAACCTCAGTTGCTTGGAATGTTGGCGGGGTTGTTCTTGGCCGCCGGTCTTGTCGTGTCGTCGGCAATTGCAACGAAAGCCTGGTTGCGCGTGAAGACCTCGCAGTTCATTTCGGTGAAAGGCTCGGCGCGCAAAAATATCAAATCCGACCTCGTTGTCTGGAAAGGCTCATTCACGACCCATGCCGAATCCCTGCTGCAGGCTCAGAAGAATCTGAAGGCCGATGCCGGGCGGGTGCGGCAGTTTCTGGGCGTGCGCGGTGTAACGAATGTTGTTTTTACCGCGATCACAATCGAGGAAATGCGCGGCAGCCTCACAGATTCAAACGGGTTGACCCAGCAGCAGATTCTTGGCTACCGCCTGACACAATCGGTGCGGGCTGAATTGGGCGAGGTGGATGGGGCGTCCCAACTGGAGAGCGAAACGACGGAACTTGTGGAGCAGGGTGTTGTGTTCACTGCGCAGCCGCCGGATTACCTCTACACAAAGGCGGGAGAGGCGAAGGTTGAGATGCTTGCCGAAGCGACGAAGGATGCGCGCACACGCGGAGAACAAATCGCGGCACAGGGCGGGCGGGAGCTTGGAAAACTCAGCGCCGCTGACATGGGCGTCATCCAGATCGCACCGATTTACAGCGGGCAAACCAGTTGGGAGGGGATGAATGACACGTCCTCGGCGGACAAAACAATTACGGCCGTGGTCACGGCCACTTTTGAATTGAAGTGAACAGTGGAAAAAAGGGATTTAGCTTTTGTTGTATCGGCCTGCGGCGGGGAGTTGTTGCAGGGGGAAAAGAACACGCAGGTGCGACGCGTCTGCACGGATTCACGCGCGGCCCAGGCGGGCGATTTGTTTGTGGCGCTCGTGGGGGACAAGTTTGACGGGCACGACTTTTTGTTCGAGGTGGCGGAGAAGGGTGCGGTGGCGCTGGTTGTCGAACGCGAACGCAGCCGTGCAAAGATGCCGAGCCTTGCATCGGTGGCCGTGGATGATACGCGGCTTGCGCTCGGCAGAATCGGTGCGGCGTACCGGAAGGATTTTTCGCTCCCGGTGATTGCGGTGGGCGGTTCGAATGGCAAGACCAGCACGAAGGAACTCATTGCGGCGGTGTTGCGGCAGAAGCTGGCGACGCTGTGGAGCGAGGCGAGTTTCAACAACGACATTGGTGTGCCGATGACATTGTTGCGGCTGGAAAAATCGCACCAGGCCACCGTGCTCGAAGTCGGGACGAATCATCCGGGCGAACTCGCGCCGCTGGTGGAAATGATCGCGCCCAGGTTCGGTGTCATCACGACGATTGGCCGTGAGCACCTGGAGTTTTTTGGTGATGTGGCGGGTGTGGCGCAGGAAGAAGGCGTGCTGGCGGAACTGCTGCCTGCCGATGGGAAACTGTTCTTGAACGGTGACAACGAATTGACCAACGCGATTGCAAAAAGGACCAGGGCGGCTGTTTTGCGGATCGGAACGTCGGCCAAATGCGACTGGCGTGCGCGAAACGTGAAGATGGAAAAGAGCG
>JABFSR010000190.1 GCA_013140495.1 Verrucomicrobiota bacterium | reverse complement strand
CGGGGCGACCGCGCGGCACGGGTGTTCGAGGCGATCGCGGAACGCTGCGAAAAGGCCCATCCCTCGATGATCCTTGGGGTTGGCTCCATTGTCGATGCGCCGACAGCCGCGCTGTACATCTCGGCGCTCCTGGTTGGCGCGATCGCCATCTTCCGCCAGCGGGATTTCAAATGAACCGCCGCCTCTATGCGGTGGCGGCGATTCTCCTCGTGCTGGCGGGCGGCATCACGTTGACCACCTGGCAGGCCGTGCGGGCTACTCGGGCGGAGCGCCAGCAGAGCGTCTTGCGGGCCGAGGCGGAGAAGGCTCGCCAAAACGAAGCCGGCCTGCGCCAGACCGCACAGACCGAAGCGAACCGCGCTGAAGCCGCAGCCACGGACTTGAAACTGACCCTGTCCACCTCCGACTTCCTGCAAAGTGCCCGCTTCATTGCGGAAGACAACGCGAATGATGCCTTGCCCTTCCTGGCGCGGAGTTTGTCGTTAAATCCGGTCAATGATGCCGCGTTAACACGGCTGACGACCTTGTTGACCTATCACTCGTGGATGGTGCCCACCTTGAGGTTCAAGCACGGAGGCCCGGTCAACTCAGCCGAGTTCAGCCTTGATGGAAAGCGCATCGTCACGGCTTCGGCGGACGGCACCGCCCGCGTTTGGGATGCCAGTACGGGGCAACCCCTGATTGAGCCGATGAAATGCTCTTTCAGTGTGACCTTTGCGGAGTTCAGTCCCGATGCGAAGCGAATCGTAACGGGGTCGCAGGACGGGATCACCCGCGTGTGGGATGCGCAAACGGGCCAACCCGTGACCGAGCCGATGAAACACGGAAAAGAAACCATTACCTATGTTTCCTCAGTCCACTTTAGTCCCGATGGGAAACGAATTGTCACCGGTTCGTCAGACAACACCGCCCGCGTTTGGGACGCCGAGACTGGCCAACCTCTGACCGAGCCGCTGGTGCAAGGCCTCGACTTGAAGGAGAAAGAGAAGAAGGAGCGGGAGGAGCGGGAGAAGGCAAAGCCGAAAGGGAACTCCACTGTTTACAGCATAAACACGGTCGGTTACGTGAACAGTGCGGATGGCTTGACAGTCACTGGTGAAGTATCAACCACGCCTGTGACGGCGCAATTCAGTTCGGACGGGGAGCGGATCGTCACGGCTTCGGAGGATCGTACCGCCCGCGTCTGGGATGCGCAGACGGGCCGGCCCCTGACCGAGCTGATGAAACACGGCAGCGGGGTACGGGCGGCGCAGTTCAGTCCCGATGGCAAGCGAATTGTCACGGTTGCGAGGGACGGGACGGCTCGCGTGTGGGATGCGCAGACGGGCCAGTCCCTGACCGAGCCCATGAAGCACGGCAGCGGCGTGGCCTCGGCGGAGTTTAGTGCGGATGGGAAACGAATTGTCACGGCGGCGTATGACAACACCGCCCGCGTGTGGAATGCGCAGACCGGCCAACTGCTGGAAGACCCCGCGCTCCACGGCCGCCCGCCGGGTTTCAAGCAGTTCAGTCCCGATGGCAAGCGAATGGTCTCCAGTTCGTCCGGCCGAATCGCGCGCGTGTGGGATGCGCAGACGGGCCGGCCCCTGACCGAGCCGATGAAACACGGGGTCTCCGTGTCCACGGCCCAGTTCAGTCCCGACGGGGAGCGAATTCTCACAGCCTCGGGTGACCACGCTGCATATGTGTGGGAGGCGCGAACCGGCCCGCCGCTGTCGCTTCGTCCGCCGTTGGATTTGATCAATTCCCGCCGCAGCGATGCCGAAGGTGCCCAACCGCAGTTCAGTCACGATGGCCGGCGCATCGTCATGCCCTCGGCAGACAAGACCGCTCGCGTCTGGGATGCGCAGACGGGCGAGCCTTTGACTCGTATCAGCCACGACCGCGAAGTGGTTTCAGCCCAGTTCAGTCCCGATGACCAGCGCATTGTCACGACTTCGGAGGACAAGACGGCCCGCCTGTGGGATGCGCAGACGGGTCAGCCCGTCACCGAACCGATGAAACACGAGGGCGAACTGTATTCCGCCGAGTTCGCTCCGGATGGGAAGCGCATCGCCACGGGTTCAGTTGAAAACACACGAAAGAGCGGCTTGGATCTGCACGCACCACGGTTCAGTCCCGATGGAAAGCGACTCGTCGCAGCTTGGGGCGTCAACCGCCTGTGGGATGTGCAGACGGGCCAACCCCTGACCGAGCCGATCAAGGGCGTCGGCAAGCCACCGCAATTTAATCCGAACACTCCCTGGGGGATCGCGGGCGTGTTGGATACTCAGACGGGCCAGCCACTGATCAAGCCGATGATGCATGGCGGCCAGGTGAACTCAGCGCAATTCAGTTCCGATGGGAAGCGCATCGTCACCGCTTCGGCGGACAAGACCGCCCGCGTGTGGGATGCACAGACGGGCCAGCCCCTGACCGAGCCGATGATACACGGAGGCGATGTGAGAACGGCCCAGTTCAGTCCCGATGGGAAGCGAATCGTCACGGCGTCGTATTACGGTGACGCAACCGCCCGCGTCTGGGATGCGCAGACAGGCCAGCCCCTGACCGAGCCGATATCACCCGGCGGCCATGTGTTCTCAGTGCAATTCAGTCCTGATGGGAAGAGAATCGTCACGGCGTCGGAGGGGACGGCGCGCGTGTGGGATGCGCAGACGGGCCAGCCACTGACTGAACCGATGACACATGGCGACAAGCCGTTCAGTCGCGAAGGTTTCCCAATAGTCGAACCGTTCTCAGCGCAATTCAGTCCCGATGGAAAGCGAATCGTCACCGCCACTACTTCACCGTTAGATCGCAAAGCGCACGTTTGGGATGTTGCACCCACGCAGGCGGGTTGTCCTGATTGGTTGCTTCAACTCGCGGAAGCCATTTCCGGAAAGGTGTTGAGCAAGGAAGGTGTGTTGGAACCGACCCGGCTCAACCGCGTTGAAACTCTGAAGCAGATCCGGCAGAAACTGGCCGCGCAGCCGGAAGACGATTGGGTCGTGTGGGGGCGCTGGCTGCTGGCCGACCGCACCACGCGCACCATCTCCCCCTTTGCCAAACTCACCGTTCCTGAGCAGGTCAACCGCAACATCCAGGAGAACACGTTGGCAAGCTTGCAGGAGGCAACCCGACTCTCACCCACAAACAGTCTGGCTTTTGCGCGACTGGCGTTGGTGGTGAAGGACCAGGATCCCACGAAAAATCCGGCCCGCCTCGACAATGCGGAGTTCTATGCCCGATTTGCTATGAGGCTGGAGCCTGACAACAGTGCAGCCTGGCAGTCCTTGGGAGCGGTCCAGTCTCTGCAACACCAGCCGGAGGCGCTCGAAACGATTGACCGGGCACTGGAGTTGCAGCCCGGGAACGCCCAGGCATGGGAAGTCCGGGGAGAGATTCTGGAGAACACCAACCGGCTGGCCGATGCCCTCGCGGCCTACAATCGCCAGGTTGAATTGCTGCCTGCGGATACCAACCAAGAGACGCGAGGTGCATTGCTGAATCGGGCCCGGGTCCTCAGGCAATTGGGGCGATGGGAGGAAGCCGGCCAGAATGTGGGTCTTGCCTGTGACATTCCCCGGCGTGAGGCCCGAGACCTGCCGAACCTGATTGACCTTTCGGCCTTCTACAACGCTGGCTTCAAAGGCAACTGGCATGGTGACCGCGCGGACAATGATCTCTCCGAGCTGCCGGTTGGGATTCAAGCCATGGCTGGTACCCAGTTTGACGTGCGGGGGCTGATTCAACTCTGCGGTGACCGGCCCGCCACCAGCCGTGTCCCTGAGCAAATCGCCGGCGTGCCCACGCTGCGGAAGTGTGGCCGGGTTCATTTCCTTCACGGCGTGATCCGGGGTTATAACCCAACTAACACCGTGATCGGGAAGTACGTCTTTCACTACGCGGATGGAACGTCACAGGAACGACCGCTGGTCCTGGGCAAGGACGTATTGGATTGGTGGACGCTGCCCCCGGAATCGACCGCCAACGATGGACTCATCGTGGCTTGGATCGGCCAGAACGGTAAGAGCCGCGACCAAGGTGGGACTGGGACGATCCAGCTCTACAAGACCATCTGGGAGAACCCGAGTCCACAGGTCGAACTCACCGGCATTGACTTCATCTCCGCCAAGGAAATCTCGGCTCCGTTCCTGGTCGCCATCACGGTCGAATAGCATCGTCACTCCAAATGAAAACTGACGCCCCAAAACTGTTTCCCATTCCACACCGACTTGGTTCCGTCCGCTGGGTGCTCATCCGCGAGCTGCTGGTGGCTGCGGCACTCGTCACGTTGTCCTCCACCCATGCCGCCGTCACCGAGGCGTGGGTCGCCCGTTACAACAATGTGGTGAGCAACGCAAATGGGATGTCATCGAAGATCGTGCGCGATGCGGCGGGCGACATCATTGTCACCGGTTCTGCCAATGACGGCGTCCGAGGGCAGGATATGCTGACGATCAAGTATTCCGGCGCGGATGGGTCGGTGCATTGGCAGCGACGTTACAATGGGCCGGCGAACGGCAACGACGTTGTGCAGGCGCTGGCGGTGGACAGCCAAGGCAACGTGGTGGTGGCGGGATATTCCTTTGCGGGCATGGATCCCAATGGATACCTCATCTTTCTCTATGACTACTACATCGCCAAGTACGCCTCGACCGATGGGGCCTTGCTCTGGGAAAAGCGTTACCACGATCCCGACTCCAACTATGCAGGCGTCAGCGTCATAATGTTGCTCATGGACGGGAGTGACAACGTCGTGATCGCCGGGTCCCGCCACACGGCTAAATTCGCGGCGGCGGACGGCGAGCGGCTCTGGCTGCAACCCTACCCCGGGGTGACCGTGGCGGCGGCCTTAGACAGGGGCGGCAACGTGGTGGTGGCGGGATATTCTTTCAGCAGCAGTACCTACGAGGACATTTACACGGTTAAGTACGCCGCCGCGGACGGCGCGTTGCTCTGGGATCGACGCTACAACGGCACGAACTGGGAATACAGCGTCGATTACGCAAGCGCGCTGGCAGTGGATAGCCGGGGCGATGTGGTGGTGACCGGGTATAACGGGAACACACGCAGCGGAGACTGGTACGCAGCCAAGTATGCGGCGGCAGATGGCGCGCTGCTCTGGGAGCAACAGGGTGGAGGCGTGACGACGTCGCTGGCAGTGGACAGCCGAGGCAATGTGGTGATGACAGGATATACGACGACCGGCTTTGTTGCCTGGGGTTGGCCTGTCTTCACCGAGTATTACACGGCCAAGTACGCGGCGGCGAACGGCGCGCTGCTTTGGGCAACGGCTTCCCCCTACTGGCAGGCGGCGAACTTCGACCAGAACGACAACGTGATCGCCGATAGCGGCAACCGCTATGCGAACTATGCGGCGGCGAGCGGCGCGCTGCTCGCAGAGGGTGAGTTCCCCTTCCCGGTTGACACGGCCAGGGTGTGGGACGGCAGCGGCAACGTCGTGGTGACGGGCGGTAACTTCGAGACGGCCAAGTACGTGGCGGCGACCGGCGTGTTGCTCTGGGAGCAACAGTTTAAGGGCCCGATCAACCTCGCTGACATCGCGCAGGCGGTGGCGGTGGACGGCAGCGGCAACGTGGTGGTGGCGGGCTCGTCGCAAAGCGAGACGAGTATGGACTACTACACAGCCAAGTATGCAGCGGCGAACGGCGCGCTCCTCTGGGAGCGTCGCTACAACGGTCCAGCGCACCAGGACGACGTCCCGGTTGCTGTGGCTGTGGATGGCAGCGGTAACGTGGTTGTGACGGGGTCTTCCTATAGCGATTACTATACCGCCAAGTACGCGGGAGCCGACGGCGAAGTGCTCTGGGAAAAGCGCTACGATGGTCCGATGCACGGCGACGATCGCCCCATCGCCATGGCTGTGGACGAGATTGGCAACGTGGTTGTCACCGGCTCTTCTTATAGCACCTTAGGTTACGAAATCTACACGGCCAAGTACGCTGCGGCGGATGGCACGCTTCTCTGGGAGAGACGGCATCCTGGCAGTCCAGCAGCAGTCGGCGTAGACCGCAGCGGCAACGTGGTGGTGGCATCGTCCCTGCAAATGGTGAAGTACGCGGCGGCTGATGGCAGTGTGATCTGGAAGTTCGCTCCCCTTTTTAACGTGTTCGTCCAGGCGATGGCGTTGGACAGCCAGGGCAACGTGATATTGACCGGGTCGCACGCGACTGCCTACAACGAAGGCGAATACTACACCGCGAAGTACGCGGCCGCCGACGGCGCACTGCTCTGGGAGAAGCGCTACCACAACCCTGGAAGTTATGGTCAGCACCAAGCCAGGTCAGTAGCCGTGGACGCAATCGGCAATGTGGTGGTGACAGGATTTTCTCCGAACGGATCGGATGATTCCAACGTCTGTTATACGGCCAAATACGCGGCCGCCGACGGCCACTTGCTCTGGGAGAAACGCAGCCCGCTTGGTGAACCAACGGTGGTGGTGGATGGCAGGGGCAACGTGGTGCTGGCCGGGGCTTCCTACAACGGGACGAATGACGACTACTACACGGCCAAGTACTCAGCGGCTGACGGCGCGCTGCTCTGGAAGAAAAGCTACAACGGCCCGGCCAATGGGCAGGATCGAGTGGGCCTCTCGCATCCCATCGCCATTGGCCCCAATGGGATCATTGCCGTCACCGGCTATTCAAGCGCCGTCTCCGATCCGCTTATCATCTTCGGGGGCACCAGCGCTTACGATTTCGCAACCGTCGTTTACCGGGAGACAGAACCGCCAGTGGCTATCGCCACGGTTTCCCCGCGCTTTGCCGTTTCGTCCAACGGCACCAATGCCACCGTAATTCTCAACGGCTCACGCTCGTCTGATCCCGACGGCGATCCGTTGCAATACACATGGTCCGAGGCAGGCAATTTCCTGGCCAGCGGTGTGGTCGCGGTGACGGTATTGCCAGTGGGCGCGCATTCGATTCAGTTGGTGGTCGGTGACGGCACGTTGTCAGCCACGAACGCCATCGTCGTTGATGTCATCACGACCGCGCAGGCGGTGGAGAGGTTGATCACTCAAGTCGAGGCTACCGTCAAACGACCACGGTCGCTCCGAGTGACTTTGCGGGCTGCGGTCAACGGCGTTCACCGGGGTAAGCCGGTTTTGGCCATCCACCTGTTGCGTGCTTTCCAGCACCAGGTCGGTGCGCAAGTCGCACGCCATGATCCAGAGTTGGCGCAGACTTTGATTCAGGCGGCCCGCGACATCATTGACGCCTTGGGCGGCGGGAACACGCATCCACCGGGCGGACTACACTGCCGGTTTACTTGTTTGACGTGTCAGCCCAACGGGCGGATGCGAATGCAATTTTCGGCTGAAGTAGGAGGAACTCACATCATTGAGGCATCCACAAACCTTGTGAACTGGGAGATGATTGGTGTTGCTGCACCGATGCCGGACAGCCGGTTCGAATTCGAGGACGCGCAAAGCGGAAATTTTTCGAGCCGGTTCTACCGCGTGGTTCACCCTTGATCCCTTTCCAATTGTAGCCAAGCTGGGTTTTGTTACTCTGGAGCGTATGAGCGATGTCACGCGCATACTCGACCGCGTCGAGCGAGGCGACGCCCGCGCCGCCGAGGAATTGCTGCCGCTGGTCTATGACGAATTGCGCCGGTTGGCCGCGCACAAGATGGCCCACGAATCCGCTGGCCAAACCTTGCAACCCACCGCGCTCGTTCATGAAGCCTGGCTCCGGCTGGTCGGCAACGAAAACCACGAGTGGGACGGACGCGCCCACTTTTTCTCCGCCGCCGCCGAGGCGATGCGCCGCATCCTCATTGACCGCGCGCGCCGCAAGCGCGCCGTCCGTCACGGTGGCGATCAGCAGCGCGTGGAGCTTCAGGAAATGGACCTTGCCTCGCCAACCGATGACGACCAACTCCTGGCCGTCAGCGAAGCGCTCGACAAACTCGCCGCTGAACACAAAGTCGAAGCGGAACTGGTGAAGCTGCGGTACTTCGTCGGCCTGACGAACGAGCAAGCGGCGGAGGTGCTCGGCATATCCGTGCGCACGGCCAAGTATTATTGGACCCACGCCCGCGCATGGCTTTTCAAAGCAATCAAATCTTCGGCTTCGTAACAGGCGTGAAAAGACTCCACGACCTCGTCGCTGTGCGACGCTGGCGCAAGTCTGGCGAAGCAGTGAGCGACGTTGCGCATCTTCGTTGACAGCCGGCGCTTCTTACGGCAGGACTCGTGGGCCAATCTATGAAGGCGTTCAACTTTCTCCGCGTTGTCGGCGTTTTTATTTTCCTTTGCCTGGCCAACGTCGCGTTCGCAGCAGCGAACCTTGCTCCCAATCCCTCGTTCGAACTGGACGCAAAACGGCTTGGCGGATGGTTGCCAGTTGGCATCGAGGCGACGAATGGCGGCCCGCGCGTTTTCATTACCAACACCGTTCATCGTCACGGCACTCGCTCGCTCTGCGTGCAACCGGGCCAGCCCGGCATCGTGGTTGGAAGGCGGTTCGCGACGAGTTACAACGGCGGCGAAGATGAACTTCCCGCAAGCGGAACGAACGGCGTTCGTGGTGCCCGCACCATCGGTTTTCGTCTTGATGAAGACATAACGAAAGTGACCGGCGCGGTTTGGATTCTCGGATCGGTGGACACTCAGTTCCAGCTCTCGATCGTCTTGACCGGAAGAGAGGGGCGAAAGCCGGCGGTTGAGTTGCTGGTGGACAAAGCCAGTCTAGTTAGCCGAGAGGAGTCTGGCTGGCGATGCTATGAGATTGCCGCGACCCGACCCATCCGCAGCCACCAAGTCCAGCTTTGGATCGAAAGTGATTCAACCGAACCGTACTACCTGGACGATGTGGAAATCAAAATGCAGCGCGCGCCGGGTCTGCAGGTGCTCGTGGATCAACTAGGTTACGAAACGCGCTCGATCACCAAAATGGCCGTGCTTCAATCGGCGTCACCTTTGCCCGCACTGCCTGCTGCACGGCTGATTGAGTTGGCAAACTTCCGCGAAGTTGAGCGCGGTGAGTGGCAGCCGACTGATGCCATCGCCGATTGGGATCGCTCGCATTGGATTTTCGATTTTTCCACCGTCACCAACCGGGGGCGATACGTGGTCGCCACCGGCGAAGGCAAGGCCGAGACTTTCTCGCCGCCGTTCACAATTGGAGACGATTTGCTTCGTCAACAAACCGCGGAGCCGGGCTACCGCTTTTTCTACTACCAACGCTGCGGCACAGCCGTGCCCGGCTTTCATGCCGCATGTCACCTGGACGACGCGCGTATGCCGGATGGCACGCACCGTGACCTGGCGGGTGGCTGGCACGACGCTGGCGACTACAACAAGTATTGCGGCTTCACGCCGGAAGGATTCTATGCGCTTTCAGTTGCCTACCATCGCCAGCCGCAACTTTTCGACCAATGGGATCGAAACCAGAATGGGCGGGCAGACATTTTGGAAGAAGCGTTGTGGGGCGGTGAGTTTCTGATCAAGACGTTCGACAAAGATTCCCTGGAGATGGTGGTGAACACGATCTCCACGGGCTATCGCTATTGGGGTGCGCCTGAACTCGAGACCGATAACAAGCCCGGCAACAGCGACGATCGTCCAGTGAAGGACGTGGGCGGTGACCGCAATTGGTGCGTAGCGGGGTTCGCGCTCACGGGAGCATCACTGAAGAAATCTGGTGACACCGTGCGCGGCGACGAATTCATCCGTCTTGCCGTGCGGCTACACGAGAAGATTGGCGGCGGAATCGAGACGCTCGCGGCGCTTCATGCCGCAACCGGCGACCCGAAGTACCGCCAAGCCGCGCAAGCCCTGGCCGAGAACATTTTGAAACAATCCAAGCCTGACGACAGTTTTCGCGCACTCGGTGAGTTTGCCGCGGCTTTTCCAGATGACCCGCTCCTGACACGCATCAAGCCCGTCGCTGAACGACGCATGGCGGAGTTGGGAGCTTTTTATACACCGCCGTTTGGTTTGGCGCGTTTTCCCGTCGCGAACGGTTCGCCTGTTTATTTCCAACCGTACGAAGACGTGAACGACTGGTATGTCGGTGGCACAATGCGGCATTTGGACGTTGCTATCGAAGGTGCTCTTGCTGCGAAGCTGGGCGTCAATGCAGGGCGACGGCTTGCGGAGAATCAAGTGCACTGGGTGTTGGGCCGAAATCCGTTCGGCGTGTCGTTGATGGAAGGTGTCGGTAGTCGTTTCGTTCCCAACTATCATCATCGCTACAATGCGATTCCTGGAAATCCGCGGGGCGCGGTTCCCGGCGCGATCCTAAACGGCATCATCCGCGCCTGGCCGCACCAGGATCGTCCATGGCTGGACATGTCGCCTGAGCCGAATGCCGATTATCACTGCAACGAGCCTTGGCTGCCTCACAACAATCGCTGGATGATTTTGATGTCAGTGTGGTAGTTAATCCGTTCCGACGTGGATGTCCTCTGGATTTGACTTTCGATTGTCATGCCGACTGCGGCAACCATCGCGGGTGATCCGCGCCCTTGTCATCAACGCCTCGTGTCAGCAGCCGTTGGTTGCTTCCGTCTGAGTTCATCACCCAGATTCCGGGCACGCCCCCTGTCTCGGCGCGACAGAAAACTATCAGACGACCATCGGGAGATTCGCTGCTGCGGAAATCCCAAACAGGCGGCTCGTTGTGGGTGAGTCGTGTCAATTTGCCTTCGCGCGGATTGAGACGGCAAATCTCAACGCCGCCTCGCGCGGATTCGGGTTTGAAGTCGCGGTTGAAGTGGTCGGTGTCGGGCCTCTGCGATTGAAATTCCCAAGGCACTTTCGAGCCGGGCAATCTTCGAGGAAAGAGAATCTGTCCGTCACGAGTCCATGCTGGCACGTTTGATCCCCCGCCGCGGTTTTGCGCATCACCGTAAGTCGCGGCGAACCACATGGCGTTGTCTTTGGTGAGCACGCGATGTTCAGTCCCGTCAGGACGGCCTATGCAAACATCCGACCAATCGTGGCCCGGATCGGTTTTCGACTGGCAATCTTGATAGAGCACCCATTGACCGTCAGGTGACCAGTTCGTACCGAAGTAGAGATGGTCTGGATGAGCAGCAACACGCACGCGGTTCGCGCCAAGGCTGTCACTCGTCCAAACCTGGTAGCCTTGCGGGCTGGCAAGATGGTAAGCCACGCGGCGGCCATCCGGGCTCAGGCTCAGGCCGTAGGGAAGTCCCTCCCCAAGCTTGGTGAACTCCTTTGCGTCGCTGCCATCAAGGTTCATGTTGAAAATCTGGCCTCCTTGATCGCGCACCACCTGAACCAATAATCTGTCGTCACTCACCAGCAAGGCCGGCGTGTAAAAGACCGCCAGCCGGTCGCGCTTTGCAATCTCCGTCAACGTGTCGCGTTGGAGATCGTAGATCCAGAGATGCGTCGGCGTTTTGTGGTAATACTCTCCGAACGGACGGCCGGGTCCATCGCGTCGCGCCTCCATGCTGAGAAAAATTACGCGATTGCCGTCAGAAAGGAATGGGCCTGGTTGCCATGTGACCTGGTCCGGTACTTTGAAATCGAAGTAACGGAGACCTGTGCCGTCCGCATTGATCAAGGCAGTGCGTCCTTGTGATGTGAAGAAGAGCCGGGCCGGACGTTTGGAGGCCGCGCGGCTTTTGCCTGCACTCTGGCATCCGGGAAGGCACGCCATCGCCGAGGCAGCGGCACCCAGTGCGATGAAGTGGCGACGGTTTAGTTTTGTTGGCATGGTCGCTTCGTCCCTTGCTGGTTCATTTCACAATCTGGAACAGACGACCATCACCCGGGGCGAGTGTGATCTCCGTTGTCCGCTTTTTGCCGAGAGATGTTCCGCGCGACCATTTTCCCGTGGTGCGATCAAGTTCCTGAATCTTGCGCCCGGGAATGGAGATGGTCAGCGTGGTGGAAGCAGGTTGTGTGTAGTTCCGGTTGACGATCATGAATGCGGATGGCTTTGAGCCATTGCCGAACAAGCCGAGAACAAATTCGCCTCCGCCGGAGATTTGCACGGGGCATTTGGCCGGGATCGCCTCCGCACCGTACGGCAACGGCGAAGTATGATAAGCGCCCAGCGAATCCAGCTTCATCAATGTCGGAGCGAAACCGGCCATCTCCTTGTTGAGCGTCACGACAGGCGACAACAGCGGCATTGGCTTTCCGTCCACGTAAAGTCCGTTGTAAGCCTCCGGCCCCCAGTAGGTGAAATAGCTGATGCCGCGCCCGCCGTATGCCATTGTGGTGAAAACAAGCCAGCGAAGCTCCTCGGCGTTGGGAAGCCGCCAGGATTTTTCGATGGTGTCCGCCTGGATGATGTTCAGGAATGGCTTCTTCGCCTCCAGCGCCGCCAATCGGATCAGGGCGAGATTGAGAAAGTATTGTTTGCCATCGTTTCGCGTGCCGTCCGCCTTGGGCTTGAGGAAGTGGTAGTGGTCGTAGCTGATCAAATCGGGTTTCACGATCTCGACGAACTGTTTCAGATGTTCGCGATAACGGAGCACGGTCTTGTCACTCGTGTCCACGCCGGCGAAATCAAGGGGATAGCCGACCCTGGCCCGCTCTGCTGCATCAGCGCTCACGCCGAGCTGCTGCTCGTTGGCGTAGGTGGGAAACAGATTGATATAGGCAAGATGCGAAGGGTCGCGTTCGCGCAGGTAGGCGACCAGTTTGCCCAGGCCCGGAAAAGCCCCGGCGCCCGGTTCGTCGGTGAGAAAATACGCCTCCAGCGCTGGATGATTCTTCACGCGCTCAACAAGCGCGTCGAGTTCGGCGCGCTTGGTGGCGTCATCGAGCGTGTCCGGATTCAATAACGGACTCGATAACATGGCGCGCAATCCGTGCTTCGCCGCCACATCCAATCCCTCGGCGGGTGTCCACGTCATGTTGAATCCCTCTGCGGCGACGTGTGCGAGATTTTCGTCCGTGGCCGGCGGTGGACACCAGAAGGTGATGATGAATTGTTTTTGGTTCCAGTGCGTGTCAACGGCCTTTGATCCGGCCCGAACGAAGGTGCAGGCATTTCCCAACAAGAGCGCCGCGAGTATCCATTGTTTCATAATCAAATTGTGAATGTAGTTCGCCGGACTGTACGAGTGCCGTTTCTCCGGGCATAGCAAAAAGCATTCAAGCTTCACCGGTCGGGTGTGATCAAAGCCGGGTGAGGGCGGGGTTGGTGTTGAAGTTGTGGCGGAGTGCGCTCGTCCCCGGGCGCAGCAAGGTCCGTACGCTTGACGGTGTGGTGGATTCCAGCGGCTTGCCTGCGCGCGACGATGCTGTGGCCGGGGACGGCCACACTCCGGGCCTCACCCGCTTTTAATCACACCCCATATAGAACACCAGCGCCGTAGGCGCGGCATATTTGTAGTGATGGTACGACGCCCCCGGCAAAGCTCCGTCGGAGCGGCATATTCCGCTTCGTGTTTCCAAGATGTCGCTCCTACGGAGCTTGGAAATCTTTATCGTCCGGGTTCTACAAGGATGTCGCGCCTACGGCGCTGCAACGGTCGCCGTCGTGGGTTGTCCCTCTCAGGTTGCGCAACCCTGTGTCAACAGGAAGGAATGACTCTTTAAGAAGCTAAAATGAAACGCAAGAAGCTCCAACGCCTTCACAACATGGCCGCAGACCTCAACTACCAACTCGTCCCCCAACCCTGAAAACCAGCATCTTACACGTCTGGTTTCTCAGAAAGCGGCGAAATTATACTCTTCCTTTCTTGGCAGCATATTGTCTGACACCAAAACCAATAGCAGCAATGAGCAAAGTAGCTGCGACCGAAGATGCGATAAAATCCCAAATACGATCTTTCAAAAGGTCTGGATCAATCATCGCAATCATTGCCACGCCGAGCGGCTCAACCAAAGCCATTGCAAGAAACAATACGAAGAAAACATGCCCCACACCCCACACCGTAGCCAAAAATTCACTCCGCTGTCTGAGCGCTTCGTACTTTGGATGAGTAAAAGGCTTAACCATACGCCGTCAACGACCAAGCTCAGCGACCGCCGCCGGAAACGCCCGGTCGGCTGCAAGAGTCGCTGACAAATTATCTGAACCGGCCTAGCGGGGCGCTGCTGCGCCCTGTTTAGACCACGTCATCAATAACACTTTTACCGCATTTCCGGCAGCGGCCGGTTGCTATCACATCATAGAACTTCTTCTTCTCCATCCCGAGAAAAGCCTCGCAGTGCGGACACCGCACTCCGAATACACGAAGAGCGACATATCCCAGGGCGAATCCAAGAATCGGAATGCCAAAGAACAAGCCTAGGAAAACCTCAACAGGAATCCGAAACACAATGTTGGCAATGGGCGTGCCGAAAACTGCGGTCGCCATGACAAACACAATGATCGTGCGATAGCGGCTGTGCCGTCGGATGGCAAGTTCGAGGTCGGTCTTTGTCATAAGGCGCGAGGCGGCCTAACATGATGCAGACCAAAGCCGGGTTTGGCCTAGCACAAGGTGGTTTGGCCTAGTGTGTTGGTTCATGGTTCGATTTAAGGCTGCCTTTTGGTTTCTGACAAGCATTTGTTTGGCCCAGCATAGAAACACCAGCGTCGCGAGGGCCAGATGGATGAAGTGCCTTCACGGTGTTTCAGCCATGGATCAAATCGAGTATTTCGCCAGGATCCAATCGGGGATGGTTTCTGCGCGGGCGGTTTTCAGATTCACCATTGTGTAATGAAACCAGCCGTCGCACGACAGCTTCTTGTTCTTCTGCTTGATGATTTCAAATTCCACCTTCACTCCGTCTTTGAACACCTCGGCCACCCAGGTTCGCACGATGAATCGTTCGCCCAATCCCAGCGGTCGTTTGTATTCCACGTGTGCGGTCCGCACGAACCAGCCAAAACCGTGCTGGAGGAATTCCTCCATGGCCATCTTGTAGCAGCGCTCCATCTGGTCGTAGCGCGCGGCCAGCACATAATCCATGTAACGGCTCGCGTGAACATGCTGGTTCATGTCCATGTCATCGGGCCGTACCTGCAACTCAGATTCAAACTTTGTTCCGATCATGCTGCTGGATGACAGCGTAAATCCTTCCCGTTGTCAGGTTGGAAATGTAGCGGCGGGCATCCTGCCTGCCGTAGAGTCGGGCGTCCCGCCCGGCGGAACGCGCGTGAACAGCGTACGAGCGTTGAGATAACCGGGCCGCTTGGTTTGGTTGTGAGCCATTCCGGGTGGCAAGATGCCACCCTCTACGGCAGGCCAGAGGCCCGCCGCTACATTCCAAACAAGCTCCAACAAATTCGCCGCGATCATTCAGGCAGCGGCTTGTCTTTGGTTTCTGGTGCAAACCAGATCAGGATCATGCCCACGAGGTAAACCAGCACGATGGTTGCGCCGGCTTTGGCGTAGCTCTTGTCGAAGAACGCCATCAGCGATCCCATCTGCCACGCCCCGACGGCGGCCAGTATGCGCCCGAAGTTGTAGGCGAGTCCCTGGCCGGTGGCGCGAACGCGTGTGGGGAAAAGTTCCGGCAGATATTGTGGCAGCCAGCCGTAGAAAGATGCCGTACACATTCCAACCACACCCACGGTCAGCAAAAATGCCATGCTGTATTCGCTGAATCCGCGAAACAGAAAACTGCACACGATGAGCGAGGAAAGGCATAATCCGAAGTACGCAGGCCGTCGCCCAAATCTGCCACCCGCCAGCGGCGCGATCAGACATCCGATGATCGCTCCGATGGAAGACGCGAGCTGGATGTAGGCTTTGACCTTGGGTTGCTGGCCGTGCGTCATCTGGTCGGCCCACAGCGGAATCCATTGCACGATGCCCCAGGTCACGATCAGCGCGACGGACGCGAACGAAATCGCCAGCAACGTGTTTCGCAACAGGCCGGCGGCGAAGATTTCCCTAACGGGCCGGGCCGGGCCTTTCTTTACTGCTTCCTTCCATCGTTCCGATTCGGGCACAAACAAAGTGATGAGCAACGTCAACAACGCCGGGGCCGCGCCCACCAACATGACCCAGCGCCACGAGTCCCGCGTGATGGAAAAGAAAATGCCGATGACGGCGATGATGGCGTAGCCGCAATTGGCCGCCGCGCCGATGAGCCCGGCCATGAGCGGGCGTTTGTCCGACGGCCAGCACTCCATCACCAGCGCCACGCCAAGCGACCATTCGCCGCCCATGCCGAGCGCCGCGACGAAACGAAACGCGCCGAGGTGCCAAGGTTGTTGCGCGAAGTAGGCCAGTCCGGTGAAGACCGAGTAACACAGGATGCTCATCGTCATCGCTCGCACGCGACCCATCCGGTCACCCAGCCAGCCAAAGATCAAACCACCCGCTGCCGCGCCGATCAGAAACAGGGCTGTGATCCGCCCCATCCACGTCTGGACGAATTGCTCGTCAACCACGCCGGCTGCGGCTTGCATCTCCTGCAACGCTGGACGCGCAACGAGCGGGAAGATTCCCATCTCCAGTCCGTCGAACATCCATCCCAGAAAAGCGGCGGTGAGCACCAGCCACTGCGCTCGGTTGATTGAACCCGGTGCAGACCCTGTGAGGGATGGATTGACTGCGTGCATCCGCAACCAAACCTGTTTTGACACGTGACAGTCAACTGTATTTATCGGTCGTCTCGCAGGAGCAGCAGCAAGAATTCAGATGAAGAACTTGTTGAGTGCTCGGTCGCGCTAGTCTTGGAAATCCGCTTGGGCCGGAGGCAGCGCACGTTTCATTTCATCCAGACGGTAGCCGAAGCCGGGGCCACGAACCGTTGAGAGATTTATCTTCCCGCCTCGCCGACGGTAGAGACCTGGATGAATCTCTGCTTCGACCGATGAAGCCTCCGGATAAAATTGCATGGCGTTCGTTTCCACTCCGAAGAGTGTGCCTACATGGGCCGCGAGCAAGACGTGGGGAATCTGCGCAAGCATCGGGTTGGTCAAATCCTGAACCATCACACTCATGCCGTGTGTCTTCGCCCAACAGGCGCTGAGGATGGCGCCGGTTTGCGTCTTGCACGTTTTCAAAGCCACGCCATTCCAGCCCAGAGTGCGGCCCAGTTTCAACATGCGCCAGTCGTGCGCGCTCTCGTCGAGGAAGAGTGGTTTGCGTGACGAAACGCTGTGAACGTCAATCTGGTTGGCCTCCAGATCGTAGGGGAATGGTTGCTCAACGTACAGAATCATCCCGTAGATGCGCGGCTGCTCTGAGCGCAATCGGTCCAGGATGGTGTTCACGTAATCGGGATTGGTGACGGTACAATTGAAGTCAGCCGAGAGCCAATCCACTCCGGAAGCCGCTGCGATCTGCCCTACCTGTTTCATGCGTTCGAAATCCCAACCGGAGTCGTTACCGCGCAGCTTCACTTTCAGGCATTTCAACTCATCCCGCTGAATCCAGTCTGTGAGCACCACGGGATAACCATCCTTCGGCTCATCACCCGTCTGTTCAGACGCGTCCAACAAATCCAGTCCGCCGACAAGATGCCACGCTGGTAACTCCTCAGCCCTGTTGCGTTGCAGGATGTCCTGCGGATAACGTCCCCGGAAAAAATTGTCGTGACCCTCAGCGGGCGTCATGAAATCGCCCAGCGTGCGATTCATGAATTCCGATCCGTATGTCTCGTAAACTGGACGTTTGTGGAGATTGCCGTATGCATCGTGAACAGCGATGTCGAACATCGAGCTGCAGATCAACGCAGCCAGCCATGAAACTTTTTCTGAGGCGTCCTTGTCTCCGTTGACTCGCTCCAGGGCGGCTGGCAGCACGTGTTCGCAGAAATCTGCGCCGATCTCGATGGGATGACCAAATGTGTCGAACTTGGCCCACTCGCCAGCGAGCTGGATGCAGAACTGTTTGAGCACCTGTTGGCGATGTTCAATTGACGTCCTGCCCGGCCAGGCCCATTGAACGCTCAAAGGTGTTTCCCCCCAACCCTCCGCTGTCTTCCCTGCCCGATCGCGCACGCGGACGCGAACCCGCGCGCAGATTACCGATACCAGGGTTTCGGAACCGAACTTCAACGGCACACGCGTGCGAACCGGCAAAAAATATAACGTCGCGCCGATGATGCGGATGTCAGTTTGTTTGGGCATGCTTTGTAGATTAAGGTCCAACGATGGGAAAACTGATCGTGTTCAGTTCTGTATTGGAGTCCCTTGCCTTGTCGAATCTACAGGACGACGAAGGTCTGCTCCATCCTGGCGCGTAGTCCAGAAAATGGCGTTTACCAAAAGCCGTCGAAAACTTTCCTGAGTAAAATCCTCCTGTGTGCCCAGGGAAGTGTAAAAGACCCGAGCACCTTTAAGCTCACGCACCCACGCCACAGGTTCGCGATTGGCTCCGGTTGTCCCTTCGATCAACACCACGACGTCGTTGGCAAGCGTCGGATTCTTGTAGAGTCTGAAGGAATTAAAATTTGTTACGCCAGCCAGAACGGGATGCGCGCCGCGACCGGGAGACAACTGCACCGAGCCCCGTTCATCACCATAGTGTCCCTGATATCCGCCGCCGAGGATTTCGCGATCAAACTCGAGATAATTCGAGAAAGCGTGACTGGCAGTGCGAAGGCCGATCACAGGCCGCCCGCTGGCCAGGTATTTTTTAACGAGTCCGAGCTGAGGAGGTGAAAGCGTGATGCGACGCGTGAAGACGATCATCAGGTCCGTCGAGTCGAGTGCTTCCAAGCCCGGCAGACCCTCGCCTTTGTCCTTGCCGTAAACCATCTGACAAACGACGCGATAGTGACTCTCGATATATTTTTGAAATTCACCGAGTGAATTGTCGGAGTCGTATTCCGCCGAAGCCGAGAGCAGGCAGATTTTTAGCGGCGACGCTTCCGCACCAACGGCCAGTCGTGTGGCGAAGATCAACTGTGCAAGCGCAAGCAATGCGACCAGCCATCGCAGCCGCAGGACTGACAAACGGATTTGAATCATAAAAATTGCCCATCAAGTCACGCCGAACTCCGGCCAATTGCACGGCGGCAATGGGCAACGATGCGCGTGGTGCCGGGCACGAGATTAAAGTTGGAACTGCGGAATCTTCAGCAGTTCGCCGTCCTTCATCGCAGATTTGTGCGCCACAATGCCGGCGACGGTCATGTTCAACGATTGCGCAATATCTACCAACGGCGTTCGATCCTGGAGTATCGCGGTGACAAACTCGTGCATGAGGTAGCCATGTGAACCGCCGTGACCTCCGGGCTGGACAGATGGAGGCAGCGGCGGGCGATTGATGTCGGGCAGGTTATTCTCCAGCCCATCGTACTTGCCGTAGAACGAACCTTTCTGTCCGCGTACACGACCAACCTCCCCTCCGTAGCCAGGCGAATCCCAGCTCACCGCCATGCGCGACATTCCGCCTTCACTGGTGCGGAACATGGCGATCTCTGTACCAAACGGATTTTTGTATAGGTTCTTTGCCGGCAAGAGATGTTCAATCTTGCTCGGCATTCCCATGCAGGAGACTTCGGTGAAACTTCCACCTGTCACACCCATGTAATAGGCGTTCGAGTGAGTGGGATACCATTGCGGCGGAAGACCGATGCGCCAGCCTTTGTAGGAATCAATCGGCTCGGACATGTAATGATAGTACTCGCCTTCGGAGTAAACGAGTTTGCCGAAACCTCCGGCCCGATAAATTTGGCGCATCGCATGAACTTCTGCGTGGTAATAGGACGTTTCGAACATCATGTATTTGCGACCGCTGGCTTTGACCGCCTTGAAAAGATCCTCAGCATCATCAAGCGAGCCAAACACTGCAGGCACTGCCGAGGCGACGTGCTTGCCGCGCTTGAGAGCCTCCACGGCGAGCCGCGCATGGCTCGGCGCATCGGTGGCAATGAACACGGCTTCGATGCGATCATCCTTGATGAGTTCTTCACAGGATGGATACGTCTTGGTGCAACGGGTCACCTTGGCCAATTCCGCGCAACGATCCGGGACGAGATCGCTTACGGCGACGATTTCAACATTCGGATGATCTTGAAAACTGAAGGCGGACGCAAATTTGCAGACTCCGTAGCCGACAAGGCCCACGCGGACTTTTCGGTCTGAGACGGGTTTCCAATCCTTCGAGCTGTCGGCGCTCACCGGCGCTTTCTCAAATCCTTGAATGACCTTTTCGGCGGCTTGACTCCTGGCAGCCAGCGCAAGGCCTGCCGAGCCAAAGCCCATCGCCTGAACGAACGAACGACGAGTGATGGGATTTGCAGGGAGCTGATGAGTTGGGTTTTTACCATTGGGACTGGTCTGGAGATTCGTTGGTTTCATTGCGCTGAAAATGTCTGGCCCTTGCCGGGTGTCAAGTCTGCGCATCTCTCGACGAATCAGCACGGGCAAGCCTCGCACCAGAATGACGCCTTTTGACAGGATTCTACACGGCTTTATCTGGTTGGCTTGCTTGACTGTGACGGGTGCGCTTTGCACGATGGGGAACGCTCACGCCTCACATGCCGCAACGAAACAACAAAACTGCGTTCACGCTGATTAAACTGCTGGTGGTAATTGCAATCATCGCAATTCTCGCCGCCATGCTGCTTCCCGCCTTGGGCAAGGCCAAAGCCAAGGCAAGGCGTACGGCCTGCGTCAACAATCTGCGTCAGATTGGTATCGCCACTGTGATGTACGTTGGGGACTTCAACCGCTATCCAGGCTGCCTTCTTACTCCGGCCACCCTCCCAAATTTTTACTACGTGTGGCCACCGCGCCTTTTCATTTACATGGGCGGCAATCGGAAATCGTTCTGGTGTCCGGTTGCCAACCAGAACAGCGCCTGGGACACAAATCTCAACAACACGCTCGGTGCGATCGGCCCGAAGGCTGGTGTGTCTGACCCTTACGGCATAAAAAACACGGCACGTTTTTCGTACGGCTTCAACGATTGGGGCGCATTCCCCGCTGGAGGGACTTTTGGGTTGGGCGGTGATGTTGATGTCTTGCCCGAGATAAAGGACGCGCAGGTCAAGAAACCGTCGGAAATGATCATGCTGGGTGACAGCAAGCCGGACGCATCGTTTGATGGCAACATTGATCCGACAACGCCGGCGGAGTGGCCTTCCAATCGGCATGAAGGTAAGACCTGTATCATGTTCGCGGACGGGCATGCAGAATCTCCGAATCGAAAAGATGTCATCAATCCCGGCAACGACTTGTGGCGTCGCCGATGGAACAACGATAACCAGCCGCACAACGAAAGCAGTTGGACGGTGAATGCGGCCCAGGAAGCCAGGATTGATCCGTAACCAGGCGGCTTTAATGGACTGCAAATTCTCCTTGGATCATTTTATTGATCAAGCAGCAACTCCCGCCGCCAAAATGATCCAACACACATTTTCACATCGAATGACTTTCTGATTACCCTGATGCTATTTCTATGAACATGGATTTTCGCGATCTCTTTAGGTTGGTTCGGTTGTCACTGCTCTCGATTGTCGTCTGCTCTGGAAACCGGTTGCAAGCCGGCGAGCCGGTTGAGGATTTTCGTTTCAAGGTAGAGGTATTGACCTCAGGCATGGAGCAGCCACTTCAACTGAAACTCGCTCCCGATGGCCGCATCTTCCTCAACGAACTCAAGGGCGCTCTAAAAATATGGAAGCCAAACACACGGACCGTGGTGGTCGCTGGAGTCGTGCCGACGTTTGCCGAACAGGAGAATGGGTTTCTTGGCTTTGCGCTTGATCCGCATTTCGAGAAGAACAATTGGATCTATCTTTTCTATTCCCCATCTAATCACGTCGGTCAGCGCCTTAGCCGGTTTGTCATGAAGGGAGACGCACTCGATTTCGCGAGTGAGAAGATCATGCTCGAATTTGGCGAGCAACGCCGTGAATGCTGTCATCATGCCGGATCGCTCGCGTTTGGTCCGGATGGAAACCTGTTCATTTCCACCGGTGACAACACTCATCCGTTTGGTGATTCCGCCTCATACGGACCGATGGACGAGCGCCCCGATCGTGAGCCGTGGGACGCGCAGAAGGGATCCTCCAACACCCAGGATTTGCGCGGAAAAATTCTCCGAATCCGCCCCACGGCAAAGGGCGGCTATACGATTCCGAAGGGCAATCTCTTCCCAAAGGACGGTTCAATAGGTCGTCCGGAAATCTTTGTCATGGGTTGCCGCAACCCATGGCGAATGAGTGTGGATCAGAAAAGCGGCATCGTTTACTGGGGTGAAGTAGGCCCGGATGCGGGCGGCGACAGCCCACGAGGTTCGCGCGGTTACGACGAAATTAATCAGGCACGCCGCGCAGGAAATTTTGGCTGGCCGTACTTCGTGGGGAGCAATTTCCCGTATGCCAGGTTCAACTACGCCACCAAGGAACTCGGGCCCATGTTCGATCCTCAACATCCCGTCAACGAAAGTCCCAACAACACCGGCTCGAAAATTCTGCCACCGGCACAGCCTGCCATGATCTACTGGCCCTACGGCAAATCCACTCAGTTCCCCGAACTGGGCGAAGGCGGGCGCACAGCCTGTGCGGGCCCGGTGTTTCATTATCGGCCCTCGTTTGCAAAGACGGGTGGCTTTCCAGAACAGTACGATCAGTGCCTGCTCTTTTACGACTGGCAAAGGCCGTTCATCAAATGGGCTCGACTCGACAAGAACTCA
>JABFSR010000214.1 GCA_013140495.1 Verrucomicrobiota bacterium | reverse complement strand
GCTGGCCCGCGCAAGGAGGAGATCGCCGCCGCCAAAGCCGATTGGGAGGCCCTGTCAGCGCAACAAATTCTCGCCAACTCCGAACGCCAGCGCGCCGCAGAATTGTTTGCCGAAAAAACCATCTCCGCCACCGAGCACGACCACGCCGTCACCGCCGCCCAGGCCGCGCAACAAAACGTCGCCGCCGCCAAAGCGCGCTACGATCTGTTGCTCGCGGGCACACGGCCCGAACGCCTTATCCAAATCCGCGCGCAACTGGCCGAGCTCGACGCGCATCTCCGCGAGATGAAAATCGTTGCGCCGACGAATTGCGTGCTGGAAGTCTTGAGCGTGAAGCCGGGCGATGTGCTCGCGCCGAATCAATCCGTCGCCACGCTGCTGCTGACGAATCACATCTGGGTGCGCGTGTTCGTGCCAGAGCCTTGGCTCGGCCACATCAAGCTCGGTGACGCCGTGAAGGTGCGCGTGGATGCGTTCCCCGAAAAAGATTTTGCGGGTGCCGTCGAGCAAATCCAGCGCAGCGCCGAGTTCACCCCGCGCAATGTGCAAACCGTGGGCGAGCGCGTGAAACAAGTCTTTGGCGTGAAAGTGAAGCTGGACAACGCCGAAGGCCAGCTCCGCGCCGGCATGGCGGCGGATGTGAGTTTTCCAGGCGTGCCGAAATAGTTTGACCACGGATGAACACGGATAGACACGGATTCAAAGTCGTTGTCCAAAGGGTATGGACAGGTTGTACATACACTTTGCGAACTACTCAAGTTGAGATTATGGAATCACGCTCGCCCTCACCCTTGCCCTCTCCCCCGGGGAGAGGGAATAGCAGTCGCGCGGCTTTGAATCTTCGGCAGTCTGTTTGCCTATCGCTGCTGGCTGTTGGTGCGAAGCGTAGGTTGGACGAAGGGTTTGACGGCTTGATTGCGCGACAAGTCGGCGAACAATTCTCCCTCTCCTTGGGGGAGAGGGCCGGAGTGAGGGCGAGCGTTGAACTAACTTTCTCCGGCAACGCCCGCCGTGAACTGGAAAGAAAAGCGGTCGAAAAGTCCTTACGAGCGGTGAAGAAGGCGAAACTAATGAAACATTGACCAAGAATGCAAAACATGGTTTTCAAATTCGAGGATGGTTGGGACTTTACTTTGGTGATGGTTCTCGGACCTATTGGGATGGTCATCTACATCTTCTTCCCCCACTTCCTCAAAATTTGGCGAGAGTCGAAAACAAAGGGTGCTGCTCTCGCGATCAGAATCGGACTAAGGAAGATTGCGAGTTTCGGTTTCTGGGTGATTCTCATTTCAAGCGTGTTTTGGGCATTCAAGGTTAGAATGAACCGCGATTTTGTCGGGCTTACGATTAAAGACCAACTTGTGCTGGATTACCCGTGGCCTAAATCTGACGCCGTTCTACCTTGGCCCGCCGTTTTGAAAGTTGAGTCGGAAAGCAGAGTTTTCGGCGCGTGGGAAAGAACCATGTTTCACCTTCGAGTTGAAACGAAAGACCATGTTTACACGAGTCTCTGGATGAAATCAGAACCGGTCGTGGAAGTCCGAAAAGCTGTTGAAGCCCACCTGCAAAAACGAAAGCTGAGTAACTGAATGCCCGCCGAAACCATGATCTCCTGCGAAGCGTTGACCAAACGCTTCGGGCATTTCACGGCGGTGGATCATGTTTCGTTCGCCGTGGCCAAGGGTTCGATCTTTGGTTTCCTCGGGCCGAACGGGTCGGGCAAGTCCACGGTCATCCGCATGTTGTGCGGCTTGCTCGAACCGAGTGACGGGCGCGCGAGCATCGCGGGGTTCGACGTGGCGCAGCAGACGGAGGAGATCAAGCCGCTCATCGGTTACATGTCGCAGAAATTTTCGCTCTATGACGAGTTGACGGTGCATGAGAACCTGAATTTTTACGGGCGGCTCTACGGCTTGCAGGGCGCGGCGCTCAAGCAGCGTTACGATGAACTCATCGCGCTCACGCATCTTGAACCGTATCTGAACCGTCGCGCGGGGCTGCTCTCCGGCGGCTGGCGGCAACGGCTGGCAATGGCATGCTCTCTCGTCCACAAACCGAGCGTACTGTTCCTCGACGAACCAACGGCGGGCATTGATCCGGTGGCGCGGCGCGAGTTGTGGGATTTGTTGTTCGAGTTTTCGAGCCAGGGCATGACGCTCTTCGTCACCACGCATTACATGGACGAGGCGGAGCGGTGCTCACACGTCGGCTACATTCACATGTCCAAGCTCGTCGTATGGGGCGAGCCGGATGATCTGAAGCAGCTCCCAATCGTAAATCCGCCGAATACCAAGCGCATTGATGTGACGTGTGATCACGTGACGACGGGCCTGCAAGCGGTGCGACGGCTGCCCGGCGTGCGCACCGCGACGGTGTTCGGCCAATCCATGCACCTTCTGGTGGAAGAAAACATGTCGGAAGAATTTATCAGAACAGAACTCGCAAAGCATAAAATCCCGCACGCGGATATCCGACCGATTGCGCCGTCACTGGAGGATGTGTTTGTGGCGCTGACCAACAACGGGAAATGAAGCTCCAAATTCCAAGCGCCAACATCCAGAGAAACACCAAGGATCAAGCACCAATGCGCGAAGGACGGCGTTTGAAGTTTGGCGTTTGGAATTTCTCTGGTGGTTGGAGCTTTTTTGTAAAAGGCGTTCGACATTGAATTATGAGCCATAGCGCGGCCTCTCCTTCCTTCAAAGGCTGGACAAAACCCGGTCCCGTCCCGCCGGGTGCAGTCAGCGGCCTGCCAGCCATCGGGCCGGGCGAAACACTTGATGCCATCAGCGGTTACTTCCGCCTGTTCCAGCTCGCGCAAGGCCATCGCTTCTCGACTGACGACGTTTTGACAGCGTGGTATGGCACGAGTTGGTGTCCTCGCGCGGACAGGGTTCTCGACCTCGGCAGCGGCATCGGCACAGTGGGAATGATGGCCGCCTGGCGATTGCCCGGCGCAAGATTCATCACGGTTGAAGCGCAAAGTGAAAGCGTAAGACTTGCTCGTAAATCAGCTCAGTGGAACGGGCTGACCGACCGATACGAAATCCGTGAAGGTGATTTTCGAGATGCATCTGTGCTATGTGCGGACGAACGATTCGATCTCGTGCTCGGCAGCCCGCCATACTTTGCCCAGGGATCTGGTGTGGAAAGCGAGCATCCGCAGCGTCAGGCATGTCGCTTTGAACTGCGAGGCACGGTTGCCGATTATTGCACCGAGGCGGCGAGCCATCTTGCACCTGGCGGAATGTTCGCGTTCGTTTTTCCAATCTCGCCGGACGAACAGGAGCAGCGAGTTCACATTGGAGCGAAAGCATCGGGATTGGTGATCGTACGGCGGCGTCCGGTCGTTTTACGCGAAGGTGAACGTCCATTGCTGGGTTTATTTGCTGCGATGCGTGCAACCGATCTGCCGGAAACGATGCGCTCACAGACCTGGGACGAACCACCGCTCATCATTCGTGCTCACGACGGCTCCGTTCATCCCGAATACTCAGCAGTAAAGCTTTCGTTTGGATTTCCGCCTTAAGAGGCACGTTTCCCCGCTGCTCTGATTTCCTCAGGCTTGACGCAGCCTGCACGGAAAACTAGCCTCCATGCAGGGTGGTGGCCATAGCTCAATGGTAGAGTCCCAGATTGTGATTCTGGATGTTGCGGGTTCGAGTCCCGTTGGTCACCCCACTTCTCAACCCATTTCCCTCTCTCCAGTTTTTGATCGCCTGAATCAGGGCTTTGCCTTGATTTCAAAGTGCCATTCCGCAAACTTCCATCTCAATGGCCAATCCATTTCTTGGTGTCGCACTTCACTGGCTCGGCGGTCTCGCAGCCGGCAGCTTCTATGTGCCTTACAAGGGAGTGAAAAAATGGTCCTGGGAAACCTACTGGCTCGTTGGCGGGTTCTTTTCGTGGATCATCTGCCCGTGGTTGTTCGCGTCGTTCATGACGAATGATCTTTTCGGCGTGTTGCGGCAACAATCCACGGATACGCTCGCCTGGTCCTACTTCTTCGGCGTGCTATGGGGCATTGGAGGGCTGACGTTCGGTCTCGCAGTGCGTTACCTCGGCTTGTCGCTCGGCGTGGGAGTGGCGCTGGGATTTTGCGCCGCATTGGGAACTTTGCTTCCAGCCACTCTAAAAATCTTCATGCCCGGCTTGAAAGCTGTCGAAGCGAGTGTTGTTGAAATTGCGAAGACAGCTCCCGGTCAGGTGACACTCGGCGGCATCGCCGTATGCCTGATTGGCATCGGCATTTCTGCACTTGCCGGATTGACGAAGGAGAAGGAAATGTCAGCCGCTGATAAACAAAAATCAGTGGCCGAGTTCAGTTTCGGGAAAGGACTGCTCGTCGCAACCTTTGCCGGCGTGATGAGCGCGTGCATGAGTTTTGGGCTCACCGCCGCGAAACCGCTCGAAGCCGCCACGGTCGCCGCTGGCACCGGCGACATCTGGAAGGGCCTGCCCGGATTGGTCGTCGTGTTGCTCGGCGGGTTCACCACAAATTTCATCTGGTGCGTCTTTCTCAACATCAAAAATCGCTCCGGCTATCAATACCTCGCTTCGCACGTCCGCGCCGAACACGCCGGGTTGCAAGCCACCGGCGGCGATCACGGCGGCGGCACAACCGTTTCTGCCGCTCCGCAACCCAATCTTAAAGTTCCCCGGTTCAACAACTACATCTTCGCAGCATTGGCGGGCGCGATCTGGTATTTCCAGTTTTTTTTCTACACAATGGGTTCGACCAAGATGGGTGATTACCACTTCGCCTCCTGGACGCTTCACATGGCGAGCATCATCATATTCAGCACCGCATGGGGCTGGTATTTCCGTGAGTGGAAAGGTTCGAGCAAGAAAGCCCACACCCAGATCGCGCTCGGCATCGCGTTGCTCGTGACCTCCACCCTGGTGATTGGCTACGGAACTTTGCTCAAAGGCGGCGGCACACTCCAAAGTTTCTGGAACATGATGTTCGGCAATTAGCGAAAATGAGCGCGGATTAGCGGTTTGAAAACACTCCTCCAATTATCAGCAGTCACGAAATCCTTCGGCGCTGTGCGCGCGCTGAAGGGTGTGTCGTTTGATCTGCTCGCAGGTGAGGTCCATGCGTTGCTCGGCGAGAACGGCGCTGGCAAATCCACCCTCATCAAGGTCATCACCGGCGCGCACCAACCCGACGGCGGCTCGATTGAAATCAACGGCGAACAAGTTGCGCACCTCACGCCTGCATCAGCCCACAAGCTGGGAATAGCGTGCATTTATCAACAGCCTGCGCTGTTTCCAGACCTGACGGTTGCCGAGAATATTGGCCTGCGACTCGAACCTTCGTCTCCACTGAAGAAAGTAAATTGGCCTGCGCGACGCACTCGCGCAACGGAACTGCTCCAGCGCATTGGCGCCGAGATCTCGCCCGAGGCCGAGGTTCGCTCGCTCTCGATGCCAGAGCAGCAGCTCGTTGAGATCGCCTGCGCGCTGGGTGCGGGCGCACGCATTGTGATCATGGACGAACCGACGGCATCCCTCACGCAGAAGGAGCAGCATCTGCTTTTTGCCGTTGTGAAGGACCTTCGAGCAAACGGCGTTGGCGTCATCTACATCTCACACCGCCTGGATGAAATTTTTCAACTCGCCGACCGCGTGACTGTTTTGCGCGATGGGGAGAGTGTCGGCACGCATGCAATCGGAGCGCGGGTCTGTGACCCGCAGCAATCGAAGACCACAAAGAACGCGATGGAAAGCCCGAAAGCCGAATTCGATTCCACAAGCTGCGGCTCGGAGAGCCGCGCTCCGGAGATGAACGAATCCTCGCTCATCAAACTCATGGTCGGCCGCGAGGTTTCTGCAATTTATCCACCCTCAGAAAGTGAAGCGGGCAATGTCGTCCTCTCGCTCAAACATCTTGGTTGCTCCGCAGGAGGAGTGAGAGATGTCTCGCTGGAAGTTCGTGCCGGTGAAGTCGTCGGCATGGCGGGTCTGGTCGGCGCAGGACGCACAGAACTGGCACGAGTTCTTTTCGGCATCACGCCCGCCGACTCAGGCGAGATACTCCTCAACGGCGAGCGAGTAACGATCAACTCCGCGCAGGAAGCTGTTGCGCATGGTATCGCGTATGTGCCGGAAGATCGCCGACGACACGGCGTGATCCTTGAGATGCCCATCGCGCACAACATGACCATGGCGATTCACCGGCGGATTTTCCCCGGCGCGTGGTTGCGCTTCGGCGCTGAAAAGCAGCTAGCGCTGGATTTTATCCACAATCTTGGCGTTAAAGCTTATGGGACGGAAGCTCCCGGCGGCTCATTGAGCGGCGGCAATCAGCAGAAAGTCTCGCTGGCCCGCTGGCTGGCAACGAAACCCAAACTGCTCATTCTCGACGAACCAACTCAAGGTGTGGACGTCGGAGCAAAAAGTGAAATCCACAAAATCATCCGCCATTTGGCAAAGGAAGGTCTGGCAGTCTTGATGATTTCCAGCGACCTGCCGGAAGTACTCGGAATGAGCGACCGCATCGCCGTAATGCGTGGCGGCACGATAACAGCGATGCTTCCCGGCAAGAGTGACGCGCATGAAGTCATGGCGGCAGCACTGGGACAGAAAGAGGGAGCAGAATGAAACACTCCCTGTCATCAATCTTTGCGGCATCCTTGTTATTTGTTGGTTGCGTGGCGACACCCAACACGCCGCAAAACAAGACCGAAGAATTATCTGCGAGCCTACAAGAAAATGCGCTTCGTGTTGGAATGAAACGCGCCAAGGCAGTCAAACTACTTTCTGCCAATGGATGCACCGAAGTTGCAAAAGACGTTCTTCCCGACGGTAAAGGTTGGTCTGTCGGAAACAACAACTGCCTCCTTTTGTCATTCACGAACGACATTCTTGCGAGCATCTGCATCGAATCAAACTCCAACGAACCAAAAGCTTTTCGGCGGTTTTTCTTAACTAATTTCTATGAACTTTCCAGTCCAACTATTCAAACAGGAGGAAAATGAAACGTCACTTCTTCAAAATCTTGCTTATGTTTCTGGCGAACGTGCTGTTCGGCAATGTTGCCGCATCTGCAACCGAGCCGCAATTCTTCGACGTTTTTATCGCCAGCAAGGACGGTTACAAATCCATCCGCATCCCGTCTGTGGTGGTGACAAAGAAAGGAATCGTGCTCGCCTTCGCTGAAGGTCGCGCTGCCGACGCAGATCAGGCAGGGAACAGCATCATCCTTAAGCGCAGTCGCGACGAAGGCAGGACCTGGTCGCCACTGGAACTGATCGCCGACGACGGCTCGAATTCGCTCAACAATCCGACAGCGGTCGTGGAACAGGAATCCGGACGAGTGTTTCTGATGTATCAACGCATTCCGGCCCACATGAAGGAGCGCGATAATAGTGTGGAGACGGGCTATGAGGGCACAAACGTCTATCGCAATTTCATCACCTGGTCTGACGACGAGGGCGCAACGTGGACGAAGCCTTTGGACATCACGCGAACCACCAAACGGCCCACGCGAGCGACGACCATCGCCAGCGGACCTGGCATCGGCATCCAATTGACACGAGGTCCGCACAAAGGGCGGTTGATCATTCCGTTCAACGAAGGACCGTACCATCAATGGAACAACTTTTCGGTGTTCAGCGATGACGGAGGCGGGAACTGGAAATGGGGACAGGACGTCCCGGGTGCGTTTGTTCCTGACTCGAAACTCGGCCAGCGCAGCCAGATCAACGAGGTGCAGATGGTTGAACTCAGTGACGGCTCGGTACGGCTAAACACCCGGCAGTTCGCAGGAACAAAAGTGCGCAAAACTTCCGTGAGCCGGGATGGCGGGGAAACATGGTCGCCTGTCGAGGACGTGCCCGCCTTGCGCGATCCCAGTTGCAACTCCAGCATTCTTCGTTACTCGTTCGACGACGCCAAAGGCCGTGGGCGCATACTCTATAGCGGACCTGACAGCACGCGCCGTAACAAGGGCACGATTCATCTCAGCGTTGATGATGGCGCGACCTGGCCTGTAAAGCGAGTGCTCCGGCCCGGTGGCTTCGCCTACAGTGTGCTCACCCAATTGCAAGACGGCAGCGTGGGTTGTCTGTTTGAGCCAGACGATGCCGAGCAAATCATTTTCGCCCGCTTCACCATCGCGTGGCTGGAAGGCGGCGTGAAAGAGACACAACATTCAACTCATTGAAACCCACGTTTTGAAAAAGAACTTCAGAGAATGGTCCGTCGCTTTCGCCCTTGGTGTGCTGTTGATTTTCCTCGCGATTGCCGCGCCTGCGTTCTTTCAACCACAACCGCTGCTCTCACTGCTCACGCGCGAAGCGCCGACGCTTGTGGTCGCGTGCGGCATGGCGTTCGTGATCATCAGCAGGCAGATTGATATCTCTGTCGGCTCGCAATTCGCCGTCTGCTGCGTCTGTGCTGGACTGCTCGCCGCCAAAGGCTGGCCGATGCCGATGGTGTTTCTCGCAGCTATTTCCCTTGGGGCGATCATGGGCGCACTAAACGGCTGGCTCGTAGCGGGGATAAGATTGCCATCCATCGTTGTGACACTGGCTACTATGGTGATGTGGCGTGAGGCCTTGCGTTGGAAACGGCAGGGCGAATTCGTGAATCTGCCGGACGGCATGCAGTGGCTTGGCTTGAGCCAGGTGGGAGGACAATGGACACTCATACTGGTCGCCCTCGTTTTGCTCGTCGTCCTAGCAATGGCGACAAAACATTTATCCGCCGGGCGATTCGTTTATGCCGTTGGGACGGACGCGGAAGCTGCGCGTCTTGCAGGCATTCGCCCGCAACTCACAACTTTTTCCGTCTTTGTCTTCATGGGTGCGCTCGTCGGTTTGGCCGCGATGCTGAACGTGGTCCAATCACCACAGGTTGATCCAAAGTCAGGATCAGGACTGGAACTCAAGGTGATCGCGGCGGCGGTGGTCGGAGGTGTGGCGGTGTCGGGCGGGCGCGGAAAACTCTGGGGTGTATTCGTTGGTCTGCTGTTGCTCGCCTGCATCAGCCCGGCGCTGACGCATCTGCACGTTGAGGCGTATTGGGAGAAGGCGATTCAAGGCGCAATTATCCTGCTCGCAGTGGTGGCAGATGGGTTGAGAACCAGAAAGCAAAGGAGTTGACCAAGAATGAACACCGATAAACACAGATTCAAAACGGCTATCCTCCGGCACGAGACGATTCTGCTATGCGTCGTGATATTGGAATGGATTTACTTCAACTCTGTCGGACTGAGATTCGGCTCGCTGGATAATACGTTCGATATCATGCGGCATTCGGTCGAGATCGGCCTACTGGCGCTAGCGATGACACCCATCATCCTGACGGCCGGAATTGATTTGTCAGTCGGTTCGCTGCTCGGCCTCTGCGCCATACTGTTCGGAAAATTCTGGCGCGATGCTCACATGCCGATTCCTTTGGCGGCGGCTTGCACCATTGGCATTGGCGCATTGGCGGGTGGTCTCAATGCCGTGCTCATTACGTGGCTCAGATTGCCACCGCTCATCGTGACGCTGGGCACGTTCTCGTTGTTCCGCGGATTGGCGGAGGCGATCACTCGGGGAGTGGACACGTTCACGAATTTTCCTGCCTCATTCCTTTTTCTCGGACAGGAACGATGGCTCGGCATTCCAGCACAAGTGCCCATCTTCGTCGCCGCCGCGATTGGCATCTGGCTTCTGGTACATCGAACCACCTTTGGACGTTCATTCCGCGCCATAGGCTTCGCGCCAGAGGGAACGCGTTACGCCGGAATACCTGTCGAGCGACGGCTTGCGATGGCCTACGTGCTTGCAGGAATCGTCGCGGCAGTGGCAGCAATCATCTATACATCCCGACTTGGTCAGGCAAAGGCGGACGCTGGCACTGGCTACGAGCTGTTCGCTATAACAGCTGTTGTGCTGGGCGGTACAAGCATTTTCGGCGGCGTCGGTACCGTGCATGGAACGTTGCTGGGCGTTGCGGCGATTGCAGTGCTCAACAACGGCCTCGTTCACGCGCGCCAGCCAAGAGAAGTGGCGGGCATGTTGACCGGCTTGCTTTTGATTCTTGCCCTGACAAGTTCAACCATTCCAAAAATGCTGGCATCGTTGCGGGAACGTCGGCAAACTCCCGTGACAAAACCGATCACAACATGAACAAGATTCTCTCAGTATTACTGCTGGCCTGCTTGGCTATTGTAAGCGGTTGCGGCAAATCCGAACCCGGCAGCAGCAGCAACGCTGGCGGCAGCAAAATCACCATCGCACTGATGCCCAAGTCCAAAGGGAACGCCTATTTCATTTCCTGCAAGAAAGGCGCAGACAAGGCTGCGAAGGAACTCGGGGTGGATTTGGTTTTCGACGGCCCCACCGATCCTGATCCCGCAAAACAGAACGAGATCATTGAGAATTGGATTACCCTCGGGGTAAACGCCATCGCTGTGGCCTGTGAAAATCGGGAAGGCATCTCGACCGCATTGCGCAAGGCCAAGGCCAAAGGCATCAAGATCATCACCTATGATGCCGATGCAATGACGGACGCTCGCGATTTTTTCGTGAACCAGGCCACGCCCGAGGGAATTGGCTTCGCGCTGATGGACGAGGCTGCGCGGTTGTGCGGCAACGAAGGAGAGTTCGCAATCATCACGGCCAGTCTCACGGCAGCCAACATGATCGAGTGGCAGAAATACATCGAAGCACGCCGTGCCGACAAATATCCGAACATGAAGATGGTTGCACTACGCCCTTGCGACGATCTCAAAGACAAGGCACAGAGCGAAGCCACGGCTTTATTGAGCGCAAATGCAAATCTCAAGTGCATCATGGCGATTTGTTCGCCAGCGGTGCCCGGTGCCGCGGAGGCAGTGAAGCAGGCAGGCAAGACCGGCAAGGTAAAGGTTCTCGGCCTGGGTTTGCCGAACGAGAACAAACGCTACGTACACGACGGCGTCACCGACAGCGTGATTCTTTGGAACACGGAAGATCTCGGCTACCTGACAATCTTTGCCGCCAATGCACTGGCCAAAGGAAGTCTCAAGGCTGGCAACAAAACCATCAAGGCCGGCACGCTCGGGGAATTTCAAATCGAAGGCGACAGCATCCTGCTTGGAAAACCGTTCACCTTCAACAAGGACAACATAGACAAATTTGACTTCTGAGCGAATTGTCAACCCACTGATTTGTGGCCCATCTTCGCTGTTCTATTTCGATTAGCGTGGATCGGCGAAGATTAGCGGTTTATTTCTTACCGGATTTGGGTTAGAAGATTGGCCGGTTGCACGCGTGGTGGAATGGCAGACACGCCAGACTTAGGATCTGGTACCGCAAGGTTTAGAGGTTCAAGTCCTCTCGCGTGCACCACTGTTTTACACTTCTCCCTAATCCCCTGCCCCGTTGCCTGCGCGTCAGGATTTTAATAACTTGCTTCTGCATCGGGTTACCGCATCATGTCAACACTTCGGATCGCGGGGTGGAGCAGCCCGGTAGCTCGTCAGGCTCATAACCTGAAGGTCCTAGGTTCAAATCCTAGCCCCGCAACCAATTTACAGCCCCGCACGTGCGGGGCTTTTTGGTGCCGATACATATTCAACAAAGCTTTCGCCTCGAACATTTCATGAAGCCATTGGACATTCAGAAAATAGGAAATGAACTCGCCATCAAGTGGGACAACGGAAGCGAAAGCTTTATTCTGCTCGAACGTCTCCGCCGTTGTTGTCCGTGCGCGGGTTGCCAGGGTGAGGTGGACGTGCTCGGCCAGCTCCACAAAGGCCCTGACAAACCGTTGTCGCCCGCCGCGTTTGAATTGTCGCGCTGGGCTGTTATCGGGAGCTACGCAATCCAGCCCACCTGGGCCGATGGTCACAACAGCGGCCTTTACTCCTTCGACTATTTGAAAAAAGTCGGTGACCTCACCGCTTGAGAATTCAAGCAGGCTGCCCGGCTTATTCCGACACTTCCTCCACGAGCGGGGAAACTTTTCGCCCGCTCTTGCCGAATTTGATTTCGGGAATCAACAGCAGCGTCGCCGCCACGATCATTCCCGCGCCGAGCCAGCTGATTGCGGACAATGACCAGTGCTGAACCAGTTGAAACGCCACGAGTGGAGCGAACACTCCACGCAAGCCTGTGAAGAACGTATGCACACTCATGTAATCTGCGACACGATCCGGCGGCGCGAACTTCGTCACCCACAGACTCCACGCCACGTCGCCACCGCCGTTGGAGATCCCGTAGATGATCGAGCCGAGGATCAGCCAGCCAAGATGATTGCCTCCAAAGAATGACAACATCCCCAGCGCAAACCCGGTGTTCAACACGATGCGCAGCACGAAAAAATTCATCCGGTCAAACAGCCAGCCCCATATCGGACTCATTACAAGCCGCGCCAGATTGGGGATCACGCCGACCAGCAAGGCGATTTTCGCAGCGGTCAGCGGCAGTCCGTCCCACGTCATCCCATGTTTTGCATTTGCGAGGTATTCCACGCGCAATGGCCCGATCATCAGGTTCGCAAACCCCATCAGCATCCACATCACCAGCGTGCGACGGAACAAAGCATCGTCCCGGACGAAACGCAGCGCCCGAAAAGGGTGCGTGCCTCCGGATGCTGTCAGCGCCCGCGATGGGATTCGTGACAACGAAAACGATGCGAGCGCGAATGCCCCGGCAAACACGCACAACAACCCGCGAAACATACCCATGTTTGCCGACAACATCCGCCCGGCGATTTCGCTGAACGCCGCCGCCGTAGCGATGCGGATCATGAACGCACGGGAAAACAATTTTCCACGCTGCCGCTCGGGATAGTTCTCCTGATAAATCTGCGTCATCAACGGCACCGCTGCGGAACTCATCGCCATCGTCAACACGGCACCGATCACGAACACGGGCAGCACCGGCACGGCAGTCATCAAGAGAAAACCCAGTGCGCCCAACATGGCCATGCGGGACGCAGCTTTCGCCACGGGCCAGCCGGCAGATTCCACGCGAGACACAAGCCACGGTCCGAGCATCAATCCAAAACTTCCCCCACCGGCCACCAATGCCTTGGCGAGGGAACCCGCATGAAACCATCGGACTGCGATGAGAAGGAGAAACGTGGCACCCGCTGTTTCGAGGATCCCTGAGGAAATCGCCCGCCACCGTTCGTAACGGTACGTCAATGCAGTGCGGTTGGCGTCAGCCATCGGGCAAGACTATGGACGCGGGGCAGCATGGGCAAAACGATTCGCGCGCATACGGATGAATACCATAAAGGATTGTGGCGAAGCTGATTTGACGGCGCATCTTGCTGTCGGTAACCTCGCCTCATCATGCCAGAACAAATCCAGTTGTTCCGACTCTTCGTGGGCGCGCCATCGGATGTGACCGAGGAGGTTGTAATCATTCGCGGCTTGACGGAACAATGGAATCGGCACTTTGGTCCGGCAGCGCACGCCCGGCTCGAAGTTTCCAATTGGCGAACACACAGTCATCCGGCCGCAGGCGCACGCCCACAGGCTCTCATCAACAAACAAGTGGTGGATCAAAGCGACCTGGTGGTGGGATTGTTTCGCGCCCGCTTTGGGTCGCCGACGGGTGTGGCCGATTCTGGAACTGAGGAGGAAATTCGTCGTAGCATCAAGCGACGGAAAACGGTGATGGTTTATTTTGCCAACCTCCCCTTGCCAAAGAAACGCAAAGCCCGCGATGAATTCGCCCGTATCGAAACATTCAAGCGCAAGCTCGGCCAACGCGCCCTTTACCACACCTACACCGACCTCAAGGCGTTTGAAGATGCGTTTCGGCAGCATCTGGCGGCAGCGATGAACGAATTGTTGGCAAAGCATCCGATTAAGGTAAAATAGAACCATGAAGGCGAAGAACGCACTCACGAATCACGGCAGCATCACCGCCGGGACGATTCACATCGGCGACCAGACCCATGTCCGCGTTGTGAAAAGCAACAAGCGACCTGCGGAATATCCGGCTGGCTGCATCGGCGCGAATCTCGCCAAGCGCAACTACGTGAAATACCTCGTCGAACGCTACAACCATTACCGCGAGGCGGACGCCCGCTTTGGCCGCACTGACCGCTTCCATTACTCCGTGCTTTTCAAGAACGTCGAAACCAAGTTCAAAGCGCCGACCTACTTCATTCCCGAAACTCGCTTCGAGGAACTGGTGGATTATCTGCACTCCCGGATAGACAACACGATTCTTGGTCGCGTGAACGGCAAGCGCGGCATCCCCAACTACGAGTCCTTCGACGAATACGTCATGGAACACATGAGCACTGCGGTGGCTGGATGATTCCGAACACCCGCTCGACGCATCCGACGTAGCGGGGTTTGCATCTCACACTGAAACTTGTCGAAGAAACTCCGAATCTCTGCACCCATCGCCATAGCAAAGCAGCCTGCTGCGATTCTCAATCCTTGTAGCCGTTCGGATTTTTGAGATGCCAGGCCCACGCGGTGGTCACGATGTCGTCAAGTTTTGGAAACTTCGGCTTCCAACCCAGCTCATTGATGGCCTTGCTGGCGGCAGCAACGAGCCTGGGCGGATCGCCGGGGCGACGCGGCTTCTCAACGGTAGGAATCTTTTTGCCCGTGATCTTTTCGCAGGTTTCGATGACCTGTCGCACAGAATAGCCATCGCCGTTGCCAAGATTGAAAAAGCCACCCTTGCCAGGCGCAAGTCCGAGAATGTGCGCCTGTGCGAGGTCGCGGATGTGGATGTAGTCGCGAATGCAGGTGCCATCGGGCGTTGGATAATCCGTGCCGTAAATTTCGCACTGAGTCGCCTGACCCAAGGCAACTTTTAGCACGTTCGGAATCAGATGCGTCTCAATGCGATGGTGTTCACCAAACTTCTCGCTCGCGCCCGCCGCATTGAAATAGCGGAATGCGACAAATTCCAGTTTGTGCAACCGCTGAAACCAGATCAGCATCTTCTCGAACATCAGCTTGGATTCGCCGTAGGGGTTGATCGGACGTTGCGGCAGATCCTCAGTCATCGGCACGCGATCCGGCGGGCCGTACGTCGCACAGGTGGAACTGAACACGAATTTCTTCACGCCGTTTTCGACGGCCGCATCGAGCAGATTCAATCCGGACGCGACGTTGTTCCGAAAATATTTGGAAGGGTTCGTCATGGATTCGCCGACCTGGGCATTGGCGGCGAAGTGGAGGACGGCTTCGGCCTTGGATTCCTTGACGGATTGTTTCACGAGCGCGGGATCGCTCAGGCATCCCTGAACGAACCTGGCCCGCGAATCCACTGCGGAGCGATGACCTTCAGTGAGGTTGTCGAACACCGTGACCTGATGCCCTGCGTTCAAGAGTTCCTCAACACAGACCGATCCAATGTAGCCCGCGCCACCCGTAACAAAGACGTTCATGTCACCGAGGCTAAAGCCTGAAGCCATTGCGCTCAACTCTTTTGAAGTCGCCATCCGGAACTTTACTTTTTGAGGAACAGTAGTTTCAATCTGCGGCAACTCATGAAATCTAAACTTTTTTTCATTCGCTACAACAACGCTCGCGTTTCGCAGCCGCAAAAATCATTTCGTTCGGGACCGAATTCAACCTTTCCGATTCGCCCGGCACAAATACATTTTGTGGGTGACGTACGCGGCACGATGATCGAATGTTGTCGCATCGACAGCTTTGTTTCGCGCCAAAACCTGGATAGGGTTGGATCGGCATTCCCAGCGATCAGAGCAATCCTGTGTCCGACAGAACTCGTATGATCAAGAGTCTTATACGCATTGCGTTTGTCGTTTCAACCGCCGTTTACACCTGCGCATGTGTCTCGGCAGCCGAACCGCGTGTAAAACTTGGCAGCGAAGTACTGGTCGCTCACAAGTTCCGAGAACTCGCAGGCAAACGTGTCGGACTCATCACCAATCCATCGGGAGTAAACCACAATCTGGAGTCCACGATTGACGTGTTACACAACGCGGAAGGCGTGAAACTTGTCGCGCTGTTCGGACCAGAACACGGCATTTACGGCGACGTTCCCGCCGGCGACAAGGTTGCCAGTCGCACGGATCAGCGAACGGGTTTGCCCGTGCATTCACTTTACGGTGCAACCCGCAAGCCCACTCCCGAAATGCTCAAAGGCCTCGACGCACTGGTTTATGATTTGCAGGACACGGGCTGCCGTTCCTACACGTTCATCAGCACGATGGGCGTGGCCATGGAGGCGTGCGGCGCTGCGGGCATTGAATTCATCGTGCTCGACCGCCCGAATCCACTCGGCGGTGTGCGCGTCGAAGGTCCACTGGTTGAACAGGAGAAGCTTCGTTCGTTTGTCAGCCGTTGGGACGTGCCTTACGTCTATGGCATGACATGCGGTGAACTCGCGCGCATGATCAATGATCGGGGTTGGATCACCAACCGCTGCAAACTCACCGTTGTGCCGATGCGCGGATGGAAGCGTTCCATGGTCTGGCGCGACACGGGCCTGCCTTGGGTGCCGACCTCGCCGCATGTGCCACACGGAGAATCGCCATTGTTTCAGGTTGCGACGGGAATGCTCGGCGAAATTGGTGGCGTAAACATCGGCATCGGTTACACCCTGCCCTTCCAATGCGTGGCCGCGACGAATGTGAATCCACATCAACTCGCGGAGGCAATGAATGCTTACAACCTGCCGGGTGTGCGATTTCAGCCGGTTACCTACAAACCGTATTACTCGAATTTCAAAGACGAGATCATCGGCGGCGTCCAGCTTTACTTCACCGACCCTGCGGGCGCACCGCTCACGGCGATCAACTATTACGCACTGGAGGCGTTGAAAAAAATCGCGAGCCGGGATCTGTTTGATGAGGCTGTGAAAGCAAACAAGAAATTTGAGATGTTCGACAAGGTCAATGGCACGGACGCAACGCGGCGAGCGTTGCAAGCCGGCAAATCTGCTACAGAGATTGTTCTTTCATGGAAGGCTGGCGAAGAACAGTTCAGAAACGATCGCCGTAAATATCTGCTCTACTAGCACCGGCCTCCCCACGTTTGCAGTCTTCAGGCCTGGTTGATTTCGCGGGCGCGGATACAAGCAACGGTTCGCGCGGGATCAAAAATTTCCAATGCAGGAACTGCGCGGGAGCATTCGGTGGCGGCATAGGAACAGCGCGGGTGAAACGAGCAGCCCGATGGCGGATCAAGCGGAGACGGCGGGTCGCCGGTCAAAATGACACGCTGCCGCTGCTTCTCCCTTTCCGGGTCGGGAATCGGCACAGCGCTGACCAGGGCCTTGGTATAGGGATGCAAAGGTTGCTCGAAAACCTGCGCCGCCGGCCCAATTTCAACGATGCGGCCCAGATACATGACCGCAATTCGGTCGGAGATGTGTTTGACCACGGAGAGATCGTGCGAGATGAAAACCAACGTGAGTTGCATCTCGCGGGAAAGTTTTGCGAGCAGATTGATGATCTGCGCCTGAATCGAAACATCCAGCGCCGAAACCGGTTCGTCGGCGATGATGAGTTTCGGTTCGACCGCCAGAGCGCGAGCGATGGCGATGCGCTGGCGTTGGCCGCCGGAAAATTCGTGCGGATACTTCTTCACGAAGCGCGGTGAGAGCCCTACCTTCTGCATCAATGCGGCCACGCGCTCGTTGATTTCGGCTGCGGGAATTTTCCTGTGCGCCCGCATCGCTTCAGCCAGCGCGTCAAAGACGGTCATGCGCGGATTCAGCGACGCATACGGGTCCTGAAAGATCATCTGGAAGTCCGCCCGCGACTCACGCAAGTCGTGCTTGTTCAACCCGGCCAGATTCTTGCCAGCAAGAACCACAGTGCCTTCCGTCGGCGGAATCAATTGCAGAATCGTCCGGCCCAGCGTGGATTTACCGCACCCTGATTCGCCGACCAATCCCAGGATTTCTCCCCGCGCCAGTGAGAACGTTACGCCGTCCACGGCCTTCACCGTGCCGATGCGGCGACGAATAATCATCCCGCGTTCCACCGGGAAGTGCGTTTTCAGATTTTCAATCTGGAGAAAGGCTTCTGACATGTGTGGTTAAAGTTTCAGATCCCCATTCTGCACTCGCACACAGGCGGTGGACTGCCCGGACGCGCCGGCTTTCAATTCCACCGGCGTGCGGCAAATATCCTGAACAAACTCACACCGTGGCGCGAAAGCGCAACCCGCGACAGGCTTGGACAAATCAGGCGGCATGCCAGCAATGGTGTAAAGCTCCACGCCTTTTGGCTGCAACGCCGGAATGGATTTTTGCAGCGCGCGATTGTAAGGATGCTGTGGTGTGCGAAAGATGCCATCGGTCGGCCCGGATTCCACCACACGCCCGGCGTACATCACATTTACACGCTGACACAGGCCGGCAACCACGCCAAGGTCGTGACTGATCCAGATTACCGCCATGCCGCGCTCTGCCTGCATCCGCTTCACGAGTTCGATGATTTGGGCCTGCACGGTCACGTCGAGTGCGGTGGTAGGTTCGTCGGCGATGAGCAAATCGGGTTTCGTAATCAGAGCCATCGCGATCATCACCCGCTGTCTCATGCCACCGGAAAATTCATGCGGGTAACTGCGGATGCGCTGGGCCGCGTCCTGAATGCCGACGTCTTTCAATGCCTGCACGCCAAGCTCCACGGCACGCCGCCGATCCGTCCTTTCGTGAATCAGCAGCGGCTCGATCAATTGGTCCTCGATGCGCATGTAGGGATTCAGCGAGGTCATCGGGTCCTGGAAAATCATGGCGATGCGTTTTCCGCGAATCTTTCGCAACTGCGGCGGCCCGGCCTTTAGCAAATCCACGCCATCGAAAATCGCCTCACCACTTTCGATTCTGCCGGGCGGTTGCGGAATCAAGCCCAGCATCGAATAACACGTCACGGATTTGCCCGAACCGGATTCGCCCACAATGCCAAGCGTCTGGCCTTTCTCGATCTCGAACGACACACCATCCACGGCGCGCACCACGCCATTGCGCGTGTGGAAATATGTGCGCAGGTTTTTGACTTGGAGCAAGGGCATGGCGTCAATCTTTTGAAGTCCGCACATCAAGTGCGTCACGCAAACCGTCGCCAAGAAAATTCAGTGAAAACAACGTCAGCGAAAAGAACGCCGCAGGGATCATCAACAGCCACGGAAATTCTTCCATCAATTCCGCGCCGTCCTTGATCATCGTCCCCCACGAACTCATAGGTGGTTGGACGCCCAGGCCAAGAAAACTTAGGAACGCTTCGAGCAACATCACCGCTGGTATCGTCAGCGTGGTATAAACCGCCACCGGACCGAGCACGTTGGGAATCATGTGACGCAGAATGATGCGGCGCTGGGACAGCCCAAGCGACAGAGCGGCTTCGATGAATTCCTGTTTGCGCAGGGATTGCACCTGACCGCGAACAATACGCGCCATTGTGAGCCATTCAACGGCACCGATGGCCACGAAGAGCAGGACGATGTTTCGCCCGAACACGACCATCAGGAGGATGACGAAAACAGTGAACGGCAGCGCGTAGAGGATGTCCACGATGCGCATCATTGCGGCGTCTGTCTTGCCACCGAGAAAACCTGCGAGTGCTCCATACAATACCCCAATGGTCAGCGACACCAGCGTCGCGCAGATGCCGACGCCGAGAGAAATCCGGCCACCGTGCATGATGCGCGTCATTTGATCGCGACCGAGCTTGTCCGTACCGAACCAGTGTAGAGCGCTGGGCGGTTTGGCATACTGAGCGAAGTCCTGCTCTTCGTAGGTGTAGCGAGACAACCAAGGACCAACGAGGCAAAAGAGCGTTATGATGATCAACGCAACCCCACCGAAGACGGCGAGCCGATTCTTACGAAGTCGCAACCACGCATCGCGCCAGAGAGACGCGCCGGGTTCGGCGGCGTCAATCTCAGCGACATCGGGCATGGGAGGTGTTTGCGTCATGGTTGATCAGTATTTTAATTTCGGGTTCAACCAGATTTGCACTATGTCCACCAGTAGATTGAAAAACACGATCAGCACCGCGTAAAAGATCACAATGCCGGTGACCATGGTGAAATCACGGTTGAACGCCGAGGTCACGAAGTGGCGGCCCAGTCCGGGAATCTGGAAAATGGTTTCGATAACAAACGAGCCCGTAAGAATTCCCGCCGCTGCGGGGCCGAGATACGAAACCACAGGGAGCAAGCCGCCACGAAGCGAATGGCGAAAGATGATTCGCGCCTCGCTCGCGCCTTTCGCCCGCGCGGTGCGGATGAAGTCCTGCGAAAGAATTTCCAACATGCCGCCGCGCGTGAGCCTGGCGATGTAGGCGGCGTACGCGATGCCCAGAGTTGCGGCGGGCAGGATGCGGTCGGCAGAATCGAACCAACCCGAGGCGTTGACCCAACGCAGATTCAGTGCGAACACCAGAATGAACAGCGGTCCGAGCACGAATGTGGGCAGACAAATGCCCATCATGGAAATTCCGGAGGCGGTATAATCCAAAGCAGAGTTTGGTCGGAGCGCCGCAATCACGCCAGCGGTGATGCCGAGCAACAATGCCAGTCCCAACGCCATGCCGCCAAGCTGCAATGACACCGGAAACGTGCTGGCGATCATTTCATTGACCGAGCGGTTGGCAAATTTGTAGGACGGGCCGAGGTCGCCACGAACCAACCGACCGAGGTAGTCGAGGTATTGCTGGAAGACCGGTTTATCGAGCCCGTAGTAGGCTTCAAGTTCGCGTTTGATTTCTGGCGGAACATTGCGTTCCGCATCGAAGGGTCCACCCGGCACAAGGCGCACCATGAAGAATGTCAGCGTCGCCACTACAAACAGCACCGGAATGGTCTGCAACAGTCGGGCGGCAATGAAGCGAAACATGTTTGCGGGAGCGTGGTTTTCTATTTCGCGGTGGCTTCGAGGTACACGTATTTGAACGGGTGATGATCCTGATAGTTGGCAAACCAGTTCTGCACCGATGGATGCAGCAGATAAACGCGCGTGTAGAAATAAATGGGCAGCAGGGGCAGCTCATCCAGCAGGAGCGCCTCGGCCTGTTGGAACAATTCGTAACGCGCCTTCGGGTCGTTCGCGCACGCGGCTGCGTTGACAAGGCGATCATACTCCGGGTTTGCAAATCCGGTGCGGTTGTTGCCGCTGTAGGAAAGAAAGGTTTCGAGGAATGTATTCGGATCGGGATAATCGCCAATCCAGCCCGCGCGGCTCACCATGTAGTTGGTGGCGGTTTGCGTGTCCAGGTACACCTTCCACTCCTCGTTGCGCAACGTGGCATCCACGCCGAGGTTCTTCTTCCACATCTGCTGAATTGCCTCGGCAATCGCGCGATGATTCTCCGACGTGTTGTAATGGATTTCGACAGGCGGCAAACCTTTTCCGCCGGGATAGCCAGCATCCGCGAGCAGCTTTTTCGCGCCTTCAACGTCAAACTTGAGTTGCGCGCGGGAAGTGTAGCCCACCGTGTTGGGCGGCGTGAAAGCAAACGCCGGGCGTTGTCCGCCGCGCGTCACCGTGTCCACGATGGCCTGACGATCCAGAGCCTGGCTTAGTGCGTGGCGCACGCGTTTGTCCTTCAGCGCCGCATGCCCCACATTGACACGGTAATAGTAATTGCCGAGAAAATCATCAATCCTCAGCAGCTTGGGATTGTCTTTACGGTAGGCGTCAATTTTTCCATTCGGCAATTCCTCGGTGCGATGCAACTGGCCCGCACGAAAACTGCGCTCCTCACTGTCCACGCTTTCGATCGGTAGAAAATCAATGCCGTTGAGCCGCACATTGGCTGCATCCCAGTAATTTGTATTCTTGCGCACACGGATCACGCTGTTGGGCACCCACTCCGTCAAAATGAACGGGCCATTCCCGACGTAATTCTCAGGTCGCGTCCATTTATTGCCGGGCTTGTAGGGATCGCCATGCTTTTCCACGGTCGGCATGTGAACCGCCCACCAGGTGTAGTGACTCGCCATGGAATTCAGCAGGTAGGAAGTCGGGCACTCCAGCGTCAATTCCAGGGTTCGTGCGTCAACAGCTCGCGCACCCAGTTGGGTCGAATCAGTAATCTTGCCTTCGCTGATGGCCTTTGCATTTTTCAACGGATGCAGCATGTAGGAATAAAGCGAACCAAGGGACGGCGTGAGAATGCGCCGGTAGGATTTCACGAAATCGTCAGCTGTGACCGCATCGCCATTCGACCACTTTGCCGTGGCGCGGATATGAAAGGTATAAACTTTGCCATCCGGGGAAATTTCCCAGCGCTCGGCCAATCCAGGCACAGGATCGAGTGTTTTTGGATCTTCCGCCACCAAACCCTCCAGCAAGGCGGAGATGATTTGATGCTCGCCGGTGCCTTGCACGACATGCGGGTCCAAGTCCTGGGGCTCGGACTTGTTGCCATAGAGCAGAATTTGCTCACGGATGGCAACATCCACACGAGTTTCACGCTTGCCGCAACCAGAAAACACAGCGAGCGCCACCAGAACCAACAGAACATTGAGCAGTTTCATTTCAAATCATTTGTACACGGATGCTTCGCGATTGAACCTGCAATTGCGCGTTTACGGGCGTAAGACTTCGGCAAGCCCGCGCAAAAGTCAACGCGGGAGACTCTGCAATACGAGTTGCAGACAGCTTCCGCCCTGCTGCCATTCCACGCCAACCTCCCAAACCGGGACACCAACTCCCAAACCAGGGACTTCAGACCCTTGATAAGCGTCATCCTTG
>JABFSR010000180.1 GCA_013140495.1 Verrucomicrobiota bacterium | reverse complement strand
GACCCATGCGACGTTGCTTCCTTCGCGACTCAGTTTCGGTTTGCGGATGTAACAATCGCCAAGCGGAGCAGCGAGTTCGTAAGCGGGCAACAGATTTGGATGTCCGGGAAACAACTCCCATAGAACCGGCAGCAGACCCTTGTTGCTGAGAAGCATTTTCCAGGCGGGCTCGATGAACTGGACACAATCGTTCGCAAGGTGAATCCCAAAATCTTCGTGCCAGAGCCATTCCCACGGATACAACTTGAAGCAGCGCTCGATTCGGTGAAGGTCAAGATCTACGAAACATTTTGCTCGCGCGTCCCAGCCAAGGTCTTCAACGTTTACTGACGCAGTCTTCACTCCGGCCTGCTCGCAGGTGTCGCGCAAGTAGAGCACGGTCATCTCGTCCTCGGCATGTTCCTTGATGCCGCTGAAATGGATCGTCTGTCCTGCCCAGCGTCGCCACGCTTCGATGAGTCGTTCGTGAATGGAATTGAACTGATCCGCGCCGTTGCGGGTTTCTTCCAGCCAGAACCATTGCGCGACGGATGCTTCGACAAGAGCCGTGGGTGTGTCGGCATTGTATTCGAGAAGTTTCGGCGCGCTGACGCCGTCGTAGCTCAGATCGAATCGCCCGTAGAGACTGAAATCATCACGCTCCCAGGAACGGAGAATGCAGGGCACGGCCACGGCGGGAATTCCGAGGCGCGCCCACCAGTCGTTCTTGATGACCGCGTCGGCGGCTTCGATGCAGAGAAAGTGCAGAGTGTTTGCGGCGGCTTCGAGTGTGTCCACCTCGGCGCGCGTGAGTTCGTAACAGGCGGATTCGTCCCAATACGGGCCGTTATCGTGTGAATGATACGTGAGGCCGATGCGTTCGACGCGTTCGCGCCAATCAGGTCGTGGCTGGCAAATGTGGCGTTGCATCAGGACCAGGTGTGAAAGTTTCGGGACGAACTTCCGAAGCCACTGCGGCGAACCACGTCGGTGCGCTGCGCTTGAGCGACGTTCACAACTTCCGGCGTGGGTGAGGAAATGTTCGTGATGTTTTGAAGCGGTGTCGCGCCCCACTGCCCACCGTAAAAGTATCGCTGCGTGGTCGCGTCAAAATGATTGTAGGGCAGGGGATACCATGCGCGGAACGGCGCGTGGTAATAGCCGACGCCGGGCACATGAAAATTGTTTGTGTAAACAGCACTGGAACTCAGCGCTGCCTTTGCGGGATCGCCCGGGCCGCAGGCTGTCACCGCTCCTGCAGCGACGCTGCCGATCAACACGAGCCGGATGCTTTTGCTCCGTTTCACCTTGGCCTCAAGGAGCGCGTTTCAACTGAACATCGCGGCGGCGACGATGATGCAGACGCCCAGAATTACTGCGGCTGAGACGATCGCGGCAGCGGTGTTTTTGTTTTCCAGGATTTCCTTCGCGAGATTTCCCGGCGTGCAAAGGTCGAACAGTTTGAATCCGGCAATTGCCGCCACCATGCCCGCACCTGCGAAAATGAGCATGTTGGCGACGGCCTGAGCAAGTGATTGCGCATGCCAGGTGGGAACGGTTGTTGCCTCCGCAGCGAAACTGGCTTGAGCGGACCCGAGCAATGTGATGAGCGAGAACAACAGGAGTGATTGTATTTTCATGGTGTCGAGTTGTGCGATGAGAGTAGTCGTCGCTTCGTGATCGCCACAACTGAAAAGACCAACATGATTTGTAATCGGAAACAAACAGAAGATCGGACAGTCTTGTCCGCACCTCACCACCTCATGTCTTCTCACTTACCAGCGGCGCGAACTGCTTTGTGTCCGGGTCGTAGGCGAACAACTCGGCGGTTGCGATCTTGAAGAACCATCCGTGCAGTTGGAGCGAACCGTCTGCGAGGCGCGTTTGCACGGCGGTGTAGGTGTGAAGGTTTTCCAGCGCAAACAGAACATTTTCCTCGGCGGCTGCAATTGTGCGTTCCTCCCTGGACACAAGGTGGGTGTATTCCTGTTGCAACACCCGTCGGACAGGGAGTGCAAGTGCAAGCCAGTCTCGAAGGTGAGGGGCGGATTGCTCGTTCGCCAATCCGTGGAGCAGCGCGTCCATCGCCCCGCACTGGGAGTGGCCACAGACCACGATGTCGCTGACGTTCAGGTTCTGCACTGCGAACTCAATGGCGGCGGCTGTCGAATTGGTGCTGCCTGTCGCGCTCGAAGGCGGGACGATGTTGCCGACATTTTTCACGACGAACAGGTCGCCCGGTTGACTCTGCGTGATGAGTTCAGCCAGCACGCGCGAATCTGAACAGGTGATGAACAGCGTGTGCGGATTCTGGCCGTCCTGCGAAAGTTTACGAAAGAGTCTCCTATAATTCCCGAACTCGTCATTTCGAAATCTGTGGACACCTTCGATGAGCTTTTGCATGACTCGGAATCAGGCCGAGAGTGATTTGTTTTTCGCGCGCGATTCCTTGACAAGCTTGAGCTTGAACGCGTCGAGTGTTTTCTGCATCGCTGCGTCACCCGATCCGATGATCTGCGCGGCAAGCAATCCGGCATTGCGCCCGGCGTTAATGCCGACGGTGGCGACCGGAACCCCTGGCGGCATTTGCACGATGGAGAGCAATGAATCCATACCGTCCAATGCCTTGCCCATGATGGGCACACCGATGACGGGCAACGTGGTGAACGCCGCCGTCACACCGGGCAGGTGCGCTGCGCCGCCTGCGCCGCAGATAAGAACGCGGATTCCTCGCGCGCGCGCGCCGGTGGCGTATTTCTCAAGTCCATGCGGGTCGCGATGCGCGGAGATGACATTGGCTTCGGAGGCGATGCCAAAATCTTTCAGAGCGTCGGCTGCGGTTTTCATCACGGGCCAGTCGGTGTCGCTGCCCATCAAAATTCCTACGAGTGGTTTGTCTGAGTTCATTCTTTGTTTGTTGATTTTATGGCCTGTCCGCCAGCATTCAAGCTACTTGGCTGCGGATGATGAAAAAGTAAAGTCAGTTCACGCGGTGGCTGCGGCTTGTTCAACCCAAACCTTCCGTCCGCCAACAATCGTTGCCACCGCGCGGCCTTTGAGCGGCCAGCCGTAAAACGGATTGTTGAAAGACTTGCTTGCGGTGGATTCGCGTTCGAATGTCCATTCGCAGTCCGGGTCAAACACCGTCACGTCCGCGTCCGCACCCACGCTCAACGTGCCTTTGTTCAGTTTGAGCAATCCAGCCGGGGCAACCGTAAACTTGGCGATGACGTCTGCCAGGTTCATCCGCTTGGAGTGGTAAAGCTGCATGAGTGAGAGCGCGAGTTCGATCTCCAAGCCCGTGATGCCGAACGGCGCATAATCAAACTCCACCTCCTTCTCAAACCCACAATGCGGCGCGTGATCACTGCAAAGAATCTCAATCGTCCCGTCCACAAGCCCTTCAAGAATCGCTTCACGATCGCGCGCAGAGCGGAGCGGGGGATTCATTTTGAAATTGGTATCGTAGCTCGGCCAGATCGGCAAGGAGTCCGGAGTCCGGAGTCCGGAGTCCAAAGCCGGGAGCAGTTGCCTGCCATCCTGTGCCCAGAATTTTTCGCTTCCGGCGATTGCAGCATCCGTGAGCGTGAAATGATGCGGGCAGGCTTCGCCGGAGATTGGCACACTACGTTTCTTCGCTTCGCGAATCAATGCCACACTGCCTGCTGCGCTCAAATGCTGGCAATGCACGCTTGCGCCGGTGAGTTCTGCCAGAAGAATGTTTCGCGCCACGATCATCTCTTCTCCCGCCGACGGCCAGCCTTGCAAACCAAGCACCGTGCTCCAGTAGCCTTCGTGCATCACGCCCGTTGTGACGAGTGAATAATCCTGGCAATGATCCATCACCGGCAGATCGAACATCTTTGCGTACTCGCACGCGTGCCGCATGAGTTCGTTGTTCTGGATGCAATGGCCGTCGTCTGTGATGGCGACGACACCCGCGCGTTTCAATCCGCCTATGGGCGCGAGTTCTTCACCTGCGATGCCCTTGGTGATGGCGCCCGTGACAAAAACATTCACAAGACCGTATTGCTCGGCACGATCCTGAATGAGCGCGACAGTGCCGGCATTGTCAATTGCCGGCGAAGTGTTCGGCATGCAGACGATGGAGGTGAAGCCTCCGCGTGCGGCGGCGGTGGTGCCCGTGGCGATATTTTCCTTGGAGGTTTGCCCGGGTTCGCGCAAATGAACGTGCAGATCAATCAGTCCGGGAGAAACAACGAGTCCACTTACGTCCATTCGTTCGATGTCAGCGGGCGCTTTGCTTGCGGCGTCCTGCCCGACTGCGGCAATTTTTCCATCAAGGATGAGAACATCAGCCGTGGCATCAAGGCGGTTGGCGGGATCAATCACGCGACCACCGGTAAGAAGCAGCGAATTCATCGGGCCGGAGGATACAAGGCCGCGAATTGACAAGGCAAGCGCACACGGTATGATTCGGGCATCGCAAGTCCCAGCGGGCTTGCCGAGCCGAAGCACGAAGCGCAAAAGCGGGCGTAGTTCAATGGTAGAACGGCAGCCTTCCAAGCTGCATACGCGGGTTCGATTCCCGCCGCCCGCTCCATTCATAATCAATGATTTATGAATGAGTGCAAGTAAAGTGCAAGTAATTCAATTTATTCAAGAAAGGCTGTTATTTCTTCAACAGCATCTATCAAGATCGCGAATCTCACCAAGAGTTCATCGGGTTAGCCCTGTGGTTATGTATTGGCTATAAAGGTCAATTCCAATAGTCCATGGACTTGATCTTGGTTGGTCTGATTTGCTGAGAGTGGATTCAACAAACAGAGACTTTTCGGCATGATGCATCTGGGCGTTTCAATCCAACAACCATTCTGGACTGAGGAATTTGTCGACATCACCTCATGATCAGGATTCTTTCCATTGAGAATTTACCTTTCTTCCGCTTCCCATTATTGAACGTCGGAAGTAGTCGTAATATCGTCAGGGGTCATCTGGAGTTCGCGCGGGTGGCTGTTGGCATTTGTCAACAAGCTTGCACTCTATCGTTTTGACAGCCGATTTGCAGGGCAGGGAGGGTTGCGGAGGCAAAGGTTGTTGGGGACGACTTGTGGGAGGAGCGCTCCCGGAGCAGTGCCACGAACTTTCGGATACAGGCTTCCTGCCTCCGTTGGACCGAGTCGGCTACATCATTCTGGCCGAGGATTTCTTTGCGTGTGAGCAGATGGACAAACGAGGCGGGGCAGGAGACGTTCGACATGTATGGGGCAGTTTCGCCTCGGATTTCTGCTGGGTAGCGGGCGTGTCCGGCAGTCACGGTATGTTCGTCAAATCGGCATTACTTCCGGATATTAAACCGCTCCTGAAGCACCAAAAACGCACTTTCTCGATGCTGAT
>JABFSR010000195.1 GCA_013140495.1 Verrucomicrobiota bacterium | reverse complement strand
CCTGTAATTCAGCACAGGAAGAAGTGGACTGTTGTGGATTGTCCCGGCTGGCTGGTTTTCCGATCACGCGCACACCCCAAGTTTTAACCGCGCTGTCGAACTTGCAAACGACATTTTCGCCGCCCTCCATCTCGGCAGAATTCTTCGCTGTCGTGGCGGGATATGCCGTGATCTCGGCAAAAGTTTCCCAAGCGCCATTCTTGGTTCGTTTCACTTGAACACGCGGTTTGCCGGCACTGGCATCAAACCAACCACCATTGGAAGTTGTCTTGCCGTGGGCAAACAAAACGCGCTTCACCATCACCGGCTGATCAAGTTCGATCGCGAACCAGTCTTCATCTGCCAACTTGCCGTCCGAAGCTGTCACGAATGTTTCGAAATCTTCATCCGTCATTGAGCCGTCGAGTTCTTTCTGCCTCGAACAACTCGCCTTGCCATCCAATAACAAATTGCCGCTGTAAAGTTCGCGCGGCAGCGGCAGCCAGACTTTGTAGCGAGCCCCAGTTGATCCTACATCCGCAAACGGCACAAGTCGGATGGACAATGCCGTCCCTGTTTTAAGCCCGGGCATGGCCCTGCGTGTGACGGCCTTTATGCGAAAGACCCGCGCGCCAGGCCAGGTCCTGAACTCATCGGGCGCTGCCTCCGGCGTTACCTTGAGTTTGGCCAGTTCCAGACTGGCGACGGCAATGGCATTGAGCGGAATTTTATTCTGTGTTGCAGGATCATTTTGCTTTTTGACCAAACTTGATTTGCCGATCAACGATTCATCCGCGGCCAGTACAAGTGGACCGTACATCAACGCCACCTTGCCGAGATTGCTGTGATCTCCTAAAACGAGACGAGGTTCGAGCCTCAACCGAAGCGTGATGCCATCACCTTTCTTCCACTGGCGCTGAATCGCAACATAGCCATCCGCGTCTGGAAGCGTGAAGACTTTCCGACCGTTAACATCCACTGAAACCTTGTTGCACCAGGCAGGGACGCGGAGTTTAACCGCGAATGATTTAGTCTCCGCCGGATCAACTGTGATGCGAATCCGTTCCTTGCTGGGATATTCCGTTTCCGTGGTAAGCGTTACCGGCGTATGATCTCGCAGATTGAGACGCGAAATGCCTGCGTCATAAAGATTGACGACCACGCCATCGCCATCAGTGGTGGTGGAGAACGTCGGGATCAATGCAACGCCGCGAGGGCCGCTCGAAAGACAACATTGGCCGTCCAGATTGGTGGTGTAAGGTTTCCGCCCTTCCATCTGGACGTAATAACCCCACGCACCTCCGTCACAACGCTGCGCACCGAGGAGTTGATTCAACACGACATTCTCAATCTGGTCTGCAAATCGGGCCTCACCTGTGAGGCGCAACAGTTGCGCGTTGAATTGCAGCCAGGTGACGGTGACACAGGTTTCTCCCATGATGTTGTTGTTCGGCAAATCGTAATCGTCATGAAAAACCTCCCAGTAACTTGCAGCGCCGGTGATATAGAGCCGGTGATCCAAAATATCCTGCCACGCGTTGAGGCAGGCTTGTAACATCTGCGGGTCACCTGTGGTCCGGTAATACTCAAGCATCCCGTTGAAGCAGGAAATCATCTCGTAAGCTTTGCCATTGGCAATTTTGTCCACACGTTTGGTGGTCAGAAGAGTCGAGATGATCTTGGGGCCATGCGGTTGTTCCCATGCACGGAGAATGTATTTGCAGAATTCGAGATAGCGCGGCTCACCCGTGAGGCGATAAAGCAACGCCATGGGTTCGAGAACACTCGTCGGCGCCATTCCAACCTGCGGACCGGACTTGATGATGTCACGCTTGCCCGGCTCTTCGCCAAACGTGTTGCACAGCAAATCAGCCATGCGACGGCAGGTTGCGAGCGGGGCGGTGTTGCCGGTGTAGCGAACATAGGTGATCAGGCCGAGGAGATTGTATTTGTGCGCCCAGACATCCCACGAACGCCAGCGATTGCTTTCCACATACGTCCCGAGGTAACCGTCCTCCATCTGGCACTTGACCAGTTCAGTCGCAACATAATCGAGTTTCTCCTTCAACACCGGGTCACCGGTGTTCACCCAGGCGAGCGTGGCCGCGTGCAACCATTTGCCCACATGCTCGCCGTCCCATGACTGGCGGCCGGGGCGTTTGCGGTAACCCTCCAACAATCGGGCGGCATCAAGGCCAACCAGGCGGTGTGATTCATTGCCTTGAATGCGCTGGCCGACCCAGCCGGTCAAATGCACCCGGTCCGGCACTTGAAAGTCCTGACGATCTTGAATCGCTGGAAGAACCTTTTCGGGAACAGGCGTGATCTCCGCACCGTGGCTGGTTGACAGTGCAAAAAACACAGCGATCAAAGCCAGACTACGCTTCGGTATTTTCACGCTGGAAAGAATTTCATTCATAACAGGTTTCCGTGTCGAAGAAATAGCGCACACTTGCACCCAACGAAAGTGAAAACACCTTTGAACGCCCTGCCCTGCAATCAGCCTTGGCTTGACCGCTGGATGCCAGCGTGTTTTTCTAGGTGCATGATTCACCCATTACGGAAAACAACTCACGCGCGCTGGCCCGTTGTGTCATCCTGCATCCTGGGCTCGCTGCTGTGGCTTTGCGCCGCGGCACCTTCGCTCCACGCAAGCGAACTGCGTATCGAGCGCTTGTTTGGGCCGGAGATCAAGACCGGTCCATACAAACACCCGGCGCGGATCGAGGAACTCCGGAACGGTGATCTCTACGCGGTCTATTACGGCGGCGATGGCGAATACGCGATTGATACGGGTATCTTCGCCTCGCGTTTGAAGAAGGGCGGCCGCAAGTGGACAACGCCCAAACGCATCGCCAATGATCCCTTCCGCTCACTTGGCAACGGCGTGGTGTGGCAGGCGCCCGACGGATTGCTTTGGCTTTTTTATGTGGTGCGTTACGGCGAAACGTGGTCCACCTCGCGCGTGCAGGCCAAAGTTTCACGTGACGACGCGGAGACCTGGTCAGAAGCGTTCCCTCTGGTGAGCGACGAGGGAATGATGGTCTGCAACAGGCCCATCGTCCTTGGAAACGGTGACTACCTGCTGCCGCTCTACCACGAAACCGGCAACAATATCGATTACACCGCCGCCGACAGCAGCGGGCTGTTCCTCCGCTACGACGTAAAGAAAAAGGATTGGAAACAAACAGGCCACATCCGTTCGGCGACGGGCAACATCCAGCCCGTGCCAGTCGAAATGCGCGAAAACTTTCTCATCGCCTACATCCGGCGGGGTGGCAACTTCGAACCCACGACCAACGGCTGGACGATTCGCTCCGAGTCGCACGACGGCGGCTGGACATGGAGCGAAGGTGTCAATACGGCTTTCAAGAACCCTAACTCCTCTGTGGACTTCATCAAACTACGCAGCGGGAATCTGCTGCTCGTGTTCAACGACAGCATGAACGAGCGAACGCCCCTGACCGTCGCACTCTCCGCAGATGGCGACAAGACGTGGCCGTGGCGACGCAACGTGGCCGAAGGCCCCTACGACTATGCCTACCCTATGGCAGTGCAATCGCGCGATGGAAAGATTCACCTGATCTTCACCTCGCACGAGCGCACCATTGTGAATCACGCAGTACTGGATGTGGAATGGATCAAGCAGGGCGGGCCGGTGAAGAGCTGGTTACCGAAGAAATGACTGTGTGTCTGACATCGGACATCAACGCAACCTAAAGCACTGAATGAAATCAGGCGGTCACGTTCCCGTCACAACAGTTTTTTTCACTGCCTGCCTGTTTCTTGCGCTCTTCGCAACAGGAAATCTCCACGCGGCAAATGAGGCCGTGATGGTGGGTGTTCAAAAACAACTTTTCATCGATGACCTTTTCCTGAAGCAGCCGACAAATGTTTCCTTGCAGATGCATTCCGCAACCAAGACAGGTGAACGAACCCTCGAACCGAATCAGCCATGGGAGAACGCTTCTCTCAACTGGTTTTCGGTGATGCGGCATGACGGCAAGTTTCGAATGTGGTATGAGTGCTATGACGTGGAAGGCTGGCCCACGACCAACGACACTTCCTTCTGTTACGCAGAATCCTTCGACGGCATCCATTGGGCGAAACCCCATCTCGGACTGTTCAGCTACCATGGAAGCGGCAACAATAACATTCTCTTCCGGGAAATCGGTCCAACCAACGCTTATTCGCGGGTGCATGGCGCCGGGGTGTTTCTCGATCCCACTGCCCCGGCGGCAGCCCGATTCAAGTGCGTTTCACAGGGCATGTTCGCGCAATCGTCCCCGCCGTATCGCGTTGCGGGAATGATCTCACAGGACGGCCTCCGCTGGACGCGACTCAACAACGTGATATGCGATCTGTTTGCCGACAGCCAGTATTCGGCGTTCTGGGATGCTGACCGCGGCGCTTACGTACTGTTCGGACGCGTCGGTGGACGAGGTCGAGCCATTGGACGGACGTTGAGCAGCGATTTCTCACACTTCGAGCCACTCCAACTCGTCCTCGAGAACGAAACGACTCGCGACCTTTACAATCCCGCAGCCGTGAAATATCCCGGCGCAGCAAATGCCTACTTCATGTTTCCGAGCGTTTACGATCACAAGACCGACACGCTCGATATTCACCTCGCTGTGAGTCGTGACGGCATTCACTGGAGCTATCCTGATCGCGCTATGCCGTTCATCGCATTGGGTAGCGCAGGTCAATTCGATACCGGCAGCCTCTACATGGGCCAGGGCTTGATACAAGTTCGCAATGAGGTCTGGCATTACTACAGCGGCTCTCCCCTCAAGCACGAGGAAGCCAACATCGAACTTCTCACCAAACCCGCCAACCACCGTATTTACAGCCGCGCCAAGATCCGGCTCGATGGTTACGTATCCGTGCAAGCCGGCGACGACCAAGGTTCATTCGTCACTCCGCCGCTTCAGTTCAACGGCGACTCTCTGACACTGAACGTCGCCGTCCGCAACGGCGGCAGCGTCCGCGTGGGGCTGCTGGATGAAGCCGGGAATCCTATACCGGGATTTACACCCGCCGACTGCGTGCCGATCACAGGCGATCATCTCCGCCACGTCGTAGCTTGGAACACCAAAACAAATCTTTCCTCCAGCACTGGGATTCCGATCCGTTTGAACTTCCAAATGATCAAAGCAAACCTCTTCGCCTTCCAGTTCACGAACTCGAAAGAGTTAAAGTGAAATGGAACGATCCTTCCTTCTCACCGAGCCTTAAACGGCACGTCGAAATAGAAAACCTGCTTGGTGTCCTTTTCCGAACCAGTCTCAGCAGCCGAAATCTCAAGGCTGTCGCCGAGCAAGGTCGTGGTTACGATCCGAACGTCAGGACCTGTCACCAGAAATTCGCACGGATGGACGAAGACGATGTAT